>NC_015964.1:300000-600000 GCF_000210895.1 Haemophilus parainfluenzae T3T1
GACTGAGTGTTTTTTTACTTTTCTGTTTTTGCTTGGTATGAACCACACTCACTTCTTTATTGCCTTTACACAAATAAACCGTCGCTGACCCCTTTTGGGATTTTTTATCAACGGTTTGCACTTTCATTTTCTGTGGTGCTGGTTTGCTTAATTCAACATTTTGTGAACAAGCAGAAAGACAAAGTGCGGTCAAAATTACGCTTAATTTTTTTAACATGAATTCTATTTCCATCAAGGGTTGTTTATGATTGCTCACTTTTCGAAATGAGCAAGGATAAACAATCTTATCTAGAAAAATGGGCGATTACTCGCCCACTAAAAATTATTTTTTATACTGATATGAACCATCGGCTTGACGAATGAACTTACCGCCATTTGATAAACGAAGCTCACTCACTCGGCCTTGACTGTTCACTGAAACCTGTACTTTGTCACCAGGCTTGAAGCTACTTAATGCATTACCTGCACCGCTTGCTTTTGTCATGGCATTCACATCTGAAATATTCAATTTATTATCACGGAATACTTGCATCAGTGAAACACCTTGAGGCACAGTTAATGTTTTTGTTGCACCTGTTGAAGCTGTTTGTGCTGCTGGTTCAGCTGCTTTCATCGCATTGTGGGTTGCTGATTTCGCTTCCACAATTTGAACTTTAGTTTCTTTAGTCGCAACCGGTTTAGCTTCTTGAATTTTGCTTTGCTCTTTTTTCACGGTTTGAGTCGGCTGAGCTGTCGCTTTTTCAGTTGCTGGTTTAGGTTGTTTTTTCTCTTGAACCACTGGTGTATGTTCACGATGAGGTTCTGCTTTATGCTCAACCGTTGCAGTATGTTTTTCTACAGCTGGTTGTGCAGTTTTCACTGGATCTTTAGCTGCTGTCGGAGCAACAGTTGGTTGAGCTGGAGCTTGTGTTGCAGGTTGTTGAGCAACAGTTTGTTGTGCAGGCTCTGCAGGTTGTGATTTCGCCGCATCTGCTTTATCACCTACATACTCCATGGCTGGAGGTGCATCTGATTTAGCGCCATTTGCTGTTTGTTCTGTTGTTGCAGGAGCCGTAGTATTATTGTTATCTAATACGGTGGTTTCAACCGGTTGAGACTGATCTAATGATTGGAATTGAACCGGAATTTCATTGCTGTTTTGCTGTTCAAAAGACTCCACCGTATCTGAGTTTGGTTTTAGAGTGAAGAAAATAATCAGTAAGACCACTAAACCCAAAATCGCAATAAATAAACGACGATGTTTTTCTGGTAACATTTGTAGAACCTTCCATTTTTCAGGTGATTTCAAGCTTGCTGCCGCAGCGGCTGCCGGTGCAACTGTTTCGGCTTGAGTTGTCACTTCTTCTACAATCTCTTCTGCTGGAGAATTTTCAAAAATCACTTTTTCTTCCGCTACGCTTTCTACTTGAACATTTTCAACAGGCTCTTGATATCCGAAAGCACTTGATGATGCTGACTGTTCAGTATTTTCACTTTGGAATGCTTGAGAAGGCGAAAAAGGTTGGCTTGCTGCCGCACCAAAAGTTGGTTCGCGACGAACATGGAATTGCGTATCTGGCTGTTCTTTTTTACCAAATAAACCTTTGGCTTTATCAAAAATTGAGCCACTTTGTTGAACCGGTTTTCTTGGGGTCACAGAGTCTGAATGATTAAATCCTAAATCTAATTCATTTTGAGATGAATTGTCGTTAGGTTGATTTTTATTATCCACGGGATTACCTCGATTTGCTAAACTAAAGATCGCACAAAAAGTGCGGTGAAAAATTGGATCGTATTTTATCGGATCTTACGCTGTGTATAAAGTCTTATTTGGCTCTCCACCGATTTCTCGAGCTAATTTGGGTACTAAATAGCCAGAAGTGAGCGCCTGTAATTCTTTATAAATTTGTAACGCTTTCTCATCTGAAATATAGAAATGGCTCGCACCTTGCACTTTATCCAACAAATGTAAGTAATAAGGCAGAATGCCCGCTTGAAACAACTTATCGCTTAATACTTTTAATGTATGTGGGTTATCATTCACATCCTTTAAAAGGACTGATTGATTGAGTAACGTGACCTTAGCGCCTACCAGTTTTTGCATAGCCAAAGCGAGTTCTTCATCAATTTCATTTGGATGATTGATATGCGTCACAAACACTGTTTGTAATGGGCTTTTTAGCAATAAATCACAAAATTCATCCGTAATGCGCTCTGGAATCACGACCGGCAAACGAGAGTGAATACGTAAACGCTGTAAGTGCGGTATCTTTTCAAGGCGTTCTAATAGCCACGCCCATTCACTATCCTTCGCCATCATCGGATCGCCCCCCGAAAAAATCACTTCTTCGATTTCAGGATGTGCGGCAATATAGTCTATTGCTTGTTGCCAACTGGTTTTATTGCCTGGGTTTTGATCATAAGGAAAATGACGACGAAAGCAATAACGACAATTGACTGCACAGCCCCCTTTTGCCATAAATAACAAGCGATTTTGGTATTTATGTAGAATATTAGGCACCGCATTTTTTTGCTGCTCATCTAAAGGATCTTGGCTAAACCCTTCGGCCTCAATAAATTCTTGTTGAGCCGTCATCACTTGTAAAAAAAGTGGATCTTTAGGATTCCCTTTTTCCATTTTTTCAACAAAAGGTAAAGGCACTCGCATAGCAAAAAGTTTACGAGCGGCGATGTCCTCGGCAAAATCTTCAACTGGCAAATTTAGGGTTTTTAATAAGATTTTCGGATCAGAAATCGCATTTTTTAGGGTTTCTAACCAATTTTGTTCTTCTCTAATCGCAATATTTCGGGTTAAAATACGCACTTTCAAACAATCTCTATTTTTTAGGATATTTTTAATATGGCTACATATACTACCAGTGATTTCAAACCAGGTCTAAAATTTATGCAAGACGGTGAGCCTTGTGTGATCGTTGAAAACGAATTCGTTAAACCAGGTAAAGGCCAAGCTTTTACTCGTACTCGTATTCGTAAATTAATTTCAGGCAAAGTATTAGATGTAAACTTCAAATCTGGTACTTCGGTTGAAGCTGCTGATGTTATGGATCTTAACCTGACTTATTCATACAAAGATGATGCATTCTGGTACTTCATGCACCCAGAAACATTTGAACAATACTCTGCTGATGCAAAAGCAGTGGGTGATGCAGAAAAATGGTTATTAGACCAAGCAGATTGTATCGTGACTTTATGGAACGGTGCGCCAATTACTGTCACTCCACCAAACTTCGTAGAATTAGAAATCATCGATACTGACCCTGGTCTTAAAGGTGATACTGCGGGTACAGGCGGTAAACCAGCAACATTAAGTACTGGTGCTGTGGTGAAAGTACCTCTTTTCGTTCAAATCGGCGAAGTAATCAAAGTTGATACTCGTTCAGGCGAATACGTTTCTCGTGTGAAATAATCTTTCATGGTGAGATAAAAAGCGCGGTCAATATTTGATAATATTGACCGTTTTTTATTGCCTGCTCATTAGTTTGATAGAGATAAAAAATGCGGTTATTTCTAACCGCACTTTAATTGATTATTTCGCTTTTGAGCCTTCTAAATCTAAAGAAGGTTTTCTATCTGAGTTCACACAAATGATTTGCGCAGCCGCATAGAGCGTTGTATTAGGCTTCAAGCTGATTGTATATTTATCTTGTTTTTTCGGTGCCGCACGTAAACCTTCGCCCCAGAAATCATCATAAAAATCGGTACGAACTTGGGTTAAATGGTAGTTCTTACAGTTTAAGATTTTATATTGGCGAACAGAACGTGCATAACGTCTAGTTTCGTTTGGATACACATATAAGCCTTTATCCAAATTCACTACCGCATCAAAATGCACTTGGTTTAAATCTTGGTTATCGACCCAAATAGAATCAGCATCAATGTAGTAATTTTTATCTTTTACCAATCGAACATAACCCACTCTATCTTTAGAAGGTGGGCTTAGTTTCACCTCTTCTTGAGGAAGTGGCGGTTGAACAGCTGAACAGCCTGCTAAAAGGGCTACACCTAAAAACGTTAATGCTAATTTTTTCATTTTTCTCTCCTTAAAGCTTACTGAAGCTTGCTGTTTACCGTTTGACACTATCGCCTAGTATTTTACGGTATGTCCGTATCCCTCTAAGATATTTTTGATATGCTCAAGCGACTCTTTTGTCGGAGGCAATACATCTTCGAGTTCATAGTCAAACCCAAGGGTTTTCCATTTGTGGGCGCCTAATCGATGATAAGGAAGAAGTTCGACTTTTTCAATATTGGTCATGCCTTCAATAAATTGCCCTAATAAATGAATATCATGGTCGCTATCTGTGTAACCGGGTACCACGACATAACGAATCCATGTACGTTGATTTCGTTTTTGCAGATATTTTGCAAATTCCAGCGTACGTTTGTTTGGCACGCCAATCAGATTTTGGTGCACTTGATCGTTCAGCTCTTTTAAATCAAGCAACACAAGATCCGTTACATCGAGCAATTCATCAATAATATGATCGTAATGACGCACAAAACCATTGGTGTCTAAACAGGTATTAATGCCTTCTGCTTTACAAGCTCGGAACCAATCGCGCACAAATTCTGCTTGAAGAACCGCTTCACCACCAGATGCCGTCACACCACCACCGGTCGCATTCATAAAATGGCGATAACTCACCACTTCTTTCATAAGCTCTTCGACACTAATTTCGCGACCACCTTCAAGATCCCAAGTATCACGGTTGTGGCAATATTTGCAACGCATTAAACAGCCTTGCATAAATAAAATAAAGCGAATACCCGGGCCATCTACGGTGCCACAGGATTCAAAAGAATGAATTCTTCCTAAAACAGACATACATAAATTTCCAAAAATGAATATAGCTAAATTTTACCAAAAATATCGTCTATAAAAAATGAGCCTGACTTAAATCAGGCTCATAATTTTTATGTTCCCGCTAAAGTGCGGTTAAATTTTATCGTGTTTTAGAACGATTCTGTGAATGTACGAGTGACGACGTCTTGTTGTTGCTCTTTAGTTAAAGAGTTGAAACGTACTGCGTAACCAGATACACGAATGGTTAATTGCGGATATTTATCCGGATTTTCCATTGCATCTAATAACATTTCACGGTTTAACACGTTCACGTTTAAGTGTTGACCGCCCTCTACTGTTGCTTCATGGTGGAAGTAACCATCCATTAAGCCAGCAAGGTTGCGACGTTGTGCTTCTGCATCTTTACCTAACGCATTTGGTACGATTGAGAAGGTGTAAGAAATACCATCTTTCGCGTAAGCAAATGGAAGTTTAGCCACAGAAGTTAATGACGCTACCGCACCTTTTTGGTCACGACCGTGCATTGGGTTCGCACCTGGTCCGAATGGCGCACCTGAGCGACGACCATCTGGGGTGTTACCTGTTTTCTTACCATAAACTACGTTAGAAGTAATGGTTAATACAGATTGTGTAGGCACAGCGTTGCGGTAAGTTTTAAGTTTTTGAATTTTCTTCATGAAACGTTCAACTAAGTCACAAGCGATGTCATCAACACGGTTGTCGTTGTTACCATATTGTGGATATTCACCTTCGATTTCGAAGTCGATTGCTACGTTGCTTGCTACAACATTGCCATCTTTATCTTTGATGTCGCCACGAACAGGTTTAACTTTCGCATATTTAATTGCTGAAAGTGAGTCTGCTGCAACAGAAAGACCTGCGATACCACAAGCCATAGTACGGTATACATCACGATCATGTAACGCCATTAATGCAGCTTCGTATGAATATTTATCGTGCATATAGTGGATGATGTTTAAGGCAGTCACATATTGTTTTGCCAACCAATCCATAAAGCTGTCCATACGAGTCATGACTGTGTCGAAATCTAACACTTCATCAGTGATTGGTGCAGTTTTCGGACCAACTTGCATACCTAATTTTTCATCAATACCGCCGTTGATTGCGTATAACAATGTTTTCGCTAAGTTTGCACGCGCACCGAAGAATTGCATTTGTTTACCCACAACCATTGGTGATACACAACATGCGATTGCGTAGTCATCATTGTTGAAGTCTGGACGCATTAAATCATCATTTTCGTATTGAACTGATGATGTATCAATCGATACTTTCGCACAGAAACGTTTGAAGTTTTCAGGTAATTGTTCAGACCAAAGAATTGTTAAGTTTGGTTCTGGAGAAGTACCCATGTTGTAAAGGGTGTGTAAAATACGGAAGGTATTTTTGGTTACTAATGTACGGCCGTCTAACCCCATACCTGCGATGGTTTCAGTTGCCCACATTGGGTCACCAGAGAATAATTGATCGTATTCTGGTGTACGTAAGAAACGAACCATACGAAGTTTCATGACTAAGTGGTCAACTAATTCTTGCGCTTCAGTTTCAGTAATTTTACCCGCTTTTAAATCACGTTCGATATAGATATCGATGAAGGTTGCAGTACGACCGAATGACATCGCTGCACCGTTTTGTGATTTGATTGCAGCTAAGTAAGCAAAGTACATCCATTGAATGGCTTCTTTAGCATTGGTTGCTGGGTTAGAAATATCGTAACCGTAGCTTGCTGCCATTTGTTTCATTTGGCCTAATGCACGGTGTTGTTCTGCGATTTCTTCACGTAAACGGATAGTTGCTTCAAGATTTACGCCATCTTCTAAGTCTTTTTGTAAAGAAGAGAATTGTGCGTATTTATCTTTCATTAAGAAGTCTACACCGTAAAGTGCTACACGACGGTAGTCACCGATGATACGGCCACGACCGTAAGCATCAGGGAGACCAGTTAATACACCTGATTTACGGCAACGTAAAATGTCTGGCGTATAAACATCGAATACACCTTGGTTATGTGTTTTACGGTATTCAGTGAAGATTTTTTTCACTTCAGGATTTAATTCACGACCGTAAACTTTACATGAACCATCCACCATTTTAATACCACCAAATGGCATAATGGCACGTTTTAATGGAGCATCAGTTTGAAGACCTACGATTTTCTCCAAGTCTTTATTGATGTAGCCTGGAGCGTGAGAAATAATCGTTGAAGGCGTATGTTCGTCAAAGTCTAATGGCGCGTGAGTGCGGTTTTCAACTTTGATCCCTTCCATTACGGTTTCCCAAAGTTTTGTTGTCGCTTCGGTTGGACCTGCTAAGAAAGAATCATCACCTTCATACGGGGTGTAGTTCTTCTGAATAAAATCACGCACGTTGACATTTTCTTGCCAGTCACCGGCAACAAACCCTGTCCACGCAACTTTTTGTGCTTCATTAAGTTCTGACATAGTCATTTCCTTTTTTAATTGATAAAAAATAAGTCTGTTAGTTCGTTAGTACATTAGTGAGCTTTAGTTAAATAACGTTGGAATAAGCCGATACAAACTGCGCCGCCCACAATGTTGCCCAACGTTACGGGAATTAAATTCTTCACAATGAAATGATAAAGATCTAAGTCTGCATATTTCATTGGATCCACACCTATTTGTTGCCAAAATTCTGGTGTACTAAAATGTGCTGTAATAATGCCAAGCGGAATCATAAACATATTTGCCACACAGTGCTCAAAACCTGATGCCACAAATAAGCCAATCGGCATAATCATAATAAATGCTTTGTCTGTAACAGTTTTACCAGAATAAGACATCCATACTGCTACACACACCATAATGTTACATAAAATACCAAGGTTAAATGCTTCAAACCAAGTATGATGAATTTTATGTTGCGCGGTTGCCAAAATGGTTAAACCCCATTGACCACTCGCTGCCATGGTTTGTCCCCCAAACCAAATCACCGCAGCAATAAATAAACCGCCTACAAAGTTGCCTAAATATACCACAATCCAATTTCGAATCATTTGTGTTGTGGTTATTTTTCCGCCTACGCGGGCAACTAAGGTTAAAGTAGAAGAGGTGAATAATTCAGATCCTAAAATTACCACCATAATTACGCCTAAAGAGAAGACTAACCCACCGACTAACTTGGTTAATCCCCAAGGCGCTCCTGCGCTTGCTGTTTGTGTCGTCGTATAGAATACAAAGGCTAAAGCAATACAAGCCCCAGCACTAATACCAGACAGAAATGATAAAAATGGGCGTTTTTGCGCTTTATACGCAGCGACGCTTTCAGCATAATCCGTTGCTTCAACTGGTGTGAGAGCAACAGAAGATTGATTTAAATTTTCTGATGCCATATCTAACTCCAAATAGTTGGTTTATTATTTCTTATACTACAACATAGGTATTCCTATACCCATTTGGTATTCTACTCTCTTATGAAACCATTGCAAGAAATCCCCGACTTATTCCAAAAAAATTTGATATATTGCAAGTTTTGGTAAATTTTGTCTTCAAATACAAAAAAAGCGAGATATCACTATCCCGCTTTTTATGTATAAATAACCTAGATTAAAACGCAATACGATCGCGATTTTTCTCTAAGGTTGCTTTACCAATACCTTGTACTTCAAGCAATTGTTCTGCCATAGTGAAATTACCGTGCTTTTCACGATACTGCACAATGGCTTCCGCCTTTTTCGCACCAATACCAATTAGCGCTTTTTGAATTTCTGATGCACTGGCGGTATTGATATTTAATTTATCACTCACTGCTTGTTGTGTAGTTTGTGATGCGGTTTGTTGCTGAACTTGCACTTGAGGTTGAGCCTGTTCAGCCACCTTATCTTCTGCAAACACTTGCGAGCTCAACATTGTGGTTGCAACAAATAATGAACTAAATAAATGTTTCATCAATTTCATAAAAATGCCCTTTATTAACAAAAAGTACCGTTGATTCATATCAACAGCGACATTTTTAAGAAACACCAAAAACACGCAAGAAATTGACCGCACTTTTGCGATCCTGATCGCAAAAATTACATTTAAGCAAATGAAAAAACGACCTTAGCGCACCACCACTGCCGTGCCACTTGCTATCACCATAAACATGCTTTTCGTGCCTACCGTTGTGTAGTTAACTTCTACGCCAACAATAGCATTAGCACCCAAGGCATGTGCTTTATCTTCCAGCTCTTTCAACGCATCTTGACGCGCACGACTAATACGACGCTCATAAACACTAGAACGCCCACCAATCACATCTGTGATACCAGCAAAAAAATCACGCATGAAGTTTGCACCAGCAATCACTTCGCCAAAGACGACTTGTTTGTATTCTACGATTTGTTTTCCTTCAACATTAGGGGTTGTTGTCACAATCATTTTGTATCCTTAAATTCTCGTTAAAAATTAACCGCACTTTAGGCGCTTAATTTTGATTTTAATACGGCCAATGCCTTCGCACGATGAGAGATTTTCTTTTTCTCTACGGTTTCTAATTCGGCAAAAGTACAGCCTTTTTCTGGGCTAAAAAAGAGTGAATCGTAACCGAAGCCATTTTCACCTTTTTCTTCATAAATAATCTGCCCGTCACATTCACCTTGAGCAATGATAGGAGAAGGATCACTTGGGTGTTGTAATAACACAATCGTACTCACAAATTTTGCTTGGCGACATTCAGTCGGTACATCAGCTAATTCTGCCAATAATTTTTCTCGGTTTTTCGCATCAGCTTCGTCACCATCCACACCTGCATAACGAGCAGAATACAATCCAGGCGCACCATTTAACGCATCCACCACAAGACCGGAATCATCTGCAATGGCCGGTAAACCTGATTTTTCAGATGCATAACGCGCTTTCAAAATCGCATTTTCGACAAACGTTAAGCCTGTTTCCTCTGGGCTTTCGATGCCTAAATCGGTCTGAGCAATCACTTCAAAACCGAAATCGGCTAATACGTCTGCCATTTCTTTTACTTTGCCTTTATTGCCAGTGGCAAGCACAATTTTTTGCTTCATGATTCTGTCCCTCATATCAAATATTGTCTTATTTTAGCACCTCACCAAAAATTTTCGGAATAAATATTGACTTTAACCTTAGGTCAAGGTTTATGATTCGTGCTCATTCAGTTATCACATAGGAGAAAAACATGAAAAAACTTATGACTTTTATCACACTTAGCGTTGCTGCAGTTTCAATTTATGCCCAAGCTAATGAACAACCGCATCAAGCACACATGAATATGCCAATGTCGACAGATTCTGCAATGCAACAAGAATTAATGCAAGGTATGAGTCAAATGCATCAAGACATGATGGCAGCTGCGCAATATAAAGATCCTGATGTTGCTTTTGCAGCAGGTATGTTGCCACACCATATTGGCGCAGTAAAAATGGCGGAAGTTGAATTAAAATACGGAAAAGATCCTGAGATGCGTAAGCTTGCTGAGAATATTATTAACGCTCAACAGGCAGAAATTGAACAAATGCAGAAATGGCTTAAAGTGCACAATAAAAAATAAAATAACACAAAAAAAGTGCGGTAAATTAACCGCACTTTTTTAATAGAATTAGTTTACTTCTTTTATTCGTAGTTCTTTTGGCACTTCAAAGAACATATTTTCTTCTAAACCTTGAAGCTCTTCGATACTATCCGCACCAAATTCTTTTAATCGAGCAATCACGGATTGCACCAACTCTTCTGGTGCTGAAGCGCCTGCTGTTACGCCAATTGTTTCAACACCTTCAAACCAATCTGCCGCCACATCATTTGGATCATCAATCAATTTTGATTTCACGCCCATACGCGATGCCAACTCAGCTAAACGATTAGAATTCGATGAGTTTTTAGAGCCGACAACCACCACTAAATCACACTGTTTTGCCAATTCACGCACGGCTTCTTGGCGATTGGTTGTCGCATAGCAAATATCATTTTTATGAGGCCCTTGAATTGCAGGATATTTGCTTTTCAATGCACTGATAGTCTCTGCTGTATCATCAAGAGAAAGCGTGGTTTGTGTCATAAAGGTTAAATCATCATTTTCTTGAACCGGCAAACGAGCAATATCTTCTACGCTTTCAATTAAGAAAATACCACCTTCGGTATTATTATACTGCCCCATTGTGCCTTCCACTTCTGGATGCCCTTTGTGTCCGATCAAAATCGCTTTCGTTCCTTTACGGCTCGCACGTGCGACTTGCATATGCACTTTGGTTACCAACGGACAAGTTGCATCAAACACTTTTAACTGACGATCTTTTGCTTCTTGACGAACGGCTTGTGACACACCATGGGCGGAGAAAATCACAATGGCGCCATCTGGCACTTCACTTAGTTCTTCCACAAAAATCGCCCCACGCTCACGTAAACCATTCACCACAAAACGGTTATGCACCACTTCGTGACGGACATAGATCGGTGCACCATGAATTTCAAGCGCTAATTCAACAATGCTAATGGCTCGATCAACACCCGCGCAAAATCCGCGAGGATTAGCTAAAATTATCTTCATTTTTGACCGCTCTTTTTATCACCTTTAAAGGCATCTAATGCTAATAAACCCGCACCAATACAAATGGCAATATCTGCCACATTAAATACCGGATAATGATGAATATCCCAATAAAAATCTAAGAAATCCACTACAAAACCGTTATACGCTCGGTCCACCATATTGGCTAACGCGCCACCAATAATCAGCGCATAGGCTGAGTTTTGTAATTTTTGCTCTGCAGAATTCTTTTTCATAAAGTAAGTCAGCATCAAAGAAATCCCAATCGCAAGCACAATAAAGAAATATTTCTGCCAACCATCATGTTCAGCAAGGAAGCTAAACGCTGCGCCATAGTTACGCACATAGGTTAAATTAAAAACGGGCAATATGTTCACACTTTCATAGAGATCAAAGCGTTGCACTACGATATATTTGGTCAGTAAATCGAGGATAAATGCGACCGCACTTAACCAAAGGAATGAAAGTCCTGTTTTATTTTTTGTCATAGGAAATTATCTGTCTTTATAAATGGACGATGATTTTAGCAACTCGAACAACCTTTATAAAGTAAAAGGCATCAAATTATAAAAGGCGAACACATTGGTTCGCCTTTCAATGTTAATTACTTTTTCTTCACCGGTCTTTGCCAACCTTGAATATGACGTTGTGGCACACGAGTGATCACAAGCTCATCTTTTTCAACGTTTTTCGTAATGGTTGAACCCGCACCGATAGTTGCACCATCGGCCACAGTAACTGGTGCAACTAATTGTGTATCAGAACCTATGAATACATCGTTACCAATGATCGTTTTAAATTTATTCGCACCGTCATAGTTACAAGTAATGACACCTGCACCAATGTTACAGTTTTCACCGATTTCAGTATCACCCACATAAGTAAGGTGGTTGACTTTAGAACCTTTACCTACTGTGGATTTTTTAATTTCCACGAAGTTGCCCACATGGGTTTCTGCCGCTAATTCAGCACCTGGACGTAAACGAGAGAATGGACCAATCGCCGCTTTCTCACCAATTGTGGCATCTTCTAAAACAGAATAAGGCTTGATCTCAACATCATCACCAATGGTCACGTTTTTCAATACACAACCTGCACCGATTTTTACTCGATTACCTAAACGTACATTGCCTTCCACAATCACGTTCACATCAATTTCAACATCTTTACCGTGTTCTAATGTCCCACGTAAATCAAAACGCTCTGGGTCAATTAACATCACACCAGCAAGTAAAAGTTTTTCTGCTTGTTTGCGTTGATAATAGCGTTCCATTTTGGCTAATTGCAGGCGGTTATTCACCCCTTCAACTTCCATAAAATCAGTTGCTTGAACAGCTACAATCGGACAACCATCTTGATGAGCTAAGCCAATTACATCAGTAATATAAAACTCGCCTTGTGCATTATTATTATCTAAACGCGCTAACCATTTTTTGAAACTTGCACCATCTGAAACTAACACACCCGTATTAATCTCTTGAATTTTGAGTTGCTCAGGCGTTGCATCTTTTTGTTCAACAATCCCTACAACTTTGCCATTTTCACGTACGATTCGACCATAACCTGTTGGGTTATCTAATACAACGGTTAACACTGCGATACCATTTTCAGGTTTCGCATCGATTAATTTTTGCAATGTTTCCGGTGTAATCATTGGGCCATCGCCATACACCATTAAAACATTTTCATCATCACGGAAAAAAGGCATCGCTTGTTGCATAGCATGTCCAGTGCCCAATTGTTCCGCTTGGAATACCCAGTTCACGCTTTCATTTACCAAACGCTCACGCATTAATTCGCCACCGTGACCATAAATTAAATGCACGTTTTCTGCACCTAATTGATTCGCTGTATCGATCACATGTTTTACCATCGGTTTACCTGCTACTTTGTGCAAGACTTTTGGTAAATCAGAATACATACGAGTGCCTTTACCGGCCGCTAAAATTACCACGCTTAATGCTTTATTTGTCATAAATTCTTCTCTTCTTTGTAAAAAAATTTGGGCGTATTCTATCGTAGAATAGAGAATATGATAAGCCATTTAATTTTCATGCATTCCTGACAAGACAAGATTGTATAAAAATCTCAAATCCTGTAAACTATCCTCCCGTCTTGATAGCTAATCATCTTTTTCTTTTGTTTTTGACCGCACTTTTCAGCATTCTGCACAAATTTGCATAAAAGATGATTGGCTATAATCATTTTTATCCCAACATTTTTAGGTCTCTCACTATGGCTACAAATTATATTTTCGTCACAGGCGGTGTGGTTTCATCGTTAGGTAAAGGTATTGCTGCAGCATCATTGGCAGCAATTTTAGAAGCACGTGGCTTAAACGTGACTATTATGAAATTAGACCCTTACATCAACGTGGACCCAGGTACAATGAGCCCAACCCAACACGGCGAAGTGTTCGTGACACAAGACGGGGCGGAAACCGATTTAGACTTAGGTCACTACGAGCGTTTTATTCGTACCAAAATGACAAAACGCAATAACTTCACGACAGGTAAAATTTACTCAGAAGTATTACGCAAAGAGCGTCGTGGTGATTATTTAGGTGCGACAATTCAAGTTATCCCACACATCACCAATGAAATCAAAGATCGCGTGATTGCCGGTGCGCAAGGCCATGATGTGGTTATCGTGGAAGTAGGCGGAACAGTGGGTGATATTGAATCACTTCCATTCTTAGAAGCACTGCGCCAACTTGCCGTACAAGTGGGCCGTGAGCATACTATTTTTATGCACTTAACTTTAGTGCCATACATCCCAACGGCGGGCGAAGTAAAAACCAAGCCAACCCAACATTCTGTAAAAGAATTACTTTCGATTGGTATTCAACCGGATGTGCTTATCTGCCGTTCAGATCGCATGATTCCACCAAATGAGCGTGCAAAAATCGCCTTATTCTGTAACGTACCAGAACGTGCCGTCATCTCATTAAAAGATGTGAATTCGATCTACCAAATTCCGGCATTATTGAAATCACAAGGTTTAGATGAATTCATCTGCCAACGTTTCCACTTAGACTGTCCTGAAGCCGATCTTTCAGAATGGGAACAAGTGCTTTATCAAGAAGCCAACCCAGTGGGCGATGTGACCATCGGTATGGTAGGTAAATATACTGAATTACCAGATGCTTATAAATCAGTGAATGAAGCCTTAAAACACGCAGGTTTGAAAAACCGTTTAAGTGTGCATATCAAATACATTGATTCACAAGATGTCGAAACCAAAGGCACTGAAGTATTGAAAGGCGTCGATGGTATTTTAGTACCGGGCGGCTTTGGCTATCGTGGTGTAGAAGGCAAAATTTTGACCGCAAAATATGCACGTGAAAACAATGTGCCTTACCTCGGTATTTGTTTAGGGATGCAAATTGCGTTAATCGAATATGCGCGCAACGTGGCTGGCCTTGAAAAAGCGAACTCATCTGAATTTGATCGTCACTGTGAGCAACCTGTTGTGGGTTTGATTACAGAATGGCAAGATGCGGAAGGTCACATTGAAACCCGTGATGATAATTCTGATCTCGGTGGTACGATGCGTTTAGGTGCACAACAATGTCATTTAATTGAAGGCTCAAAAGCGCGTGCATTATATGGCAAAGAAACCATCGAAGAACGTCACCGTCACCGCTATGAAGTGAACAACAACCTGCTCCCACAAATTGAAAAAGCAGGTCTTAAAGTGACGGGCTTATCTGCGGATCGTAAATTAGTGGAAATCATTGAAGTACCAAACCACCCATGGTTTGTAGCATGTCAATTCCACCCAGAATTTACGTCAACGCCACGTGATGGTCACCCATTATTCGAAGGTTTTGTCAAAGCAGCCAGAGAAAATCAGTTAAAAACTGAAAAGTAATTTACTGATAATTCCATAAACAAGTGCGGTCAAAAATTCTTGTGTTTTTGACCGCACTTTGCATTTTTAAGCATTTTAATTTGATTGATTCGATTACCGTTTCACCAAACGATAAGGCAAGATCTGCATTTTACATTTATCAGAAATATCATCTGAATCGAAATTATTAATAAAATGCCAATGTGCGGTATCTTTTGTTAAATCAGTAAGATAAATTTGAGTGTTACCTACTTTATAACGACACTCACCAATAACAAAATTCCTTTCACTACTTGCTTCATCCATATAATCACCGTGAACAACTTGGATAAGCTTCGCATGATTGGTTAAATCAGTGTAATACCACCAAATATCAAATTTATCTTTATCATTAGCTAACTGAACTTGCAAACTTGGCTCTATAAAGTTCGCATTATAACTATGAGCTTGCATTATTTGTGAACTGATTAACTCATTATGTTTCCAAAGGTAATCATAATTGAGCTGGCGATTTTCATAAAATGCAACTTTACTCTTTAAACGAATCGTCGGTAGAATAACTTCACCTTCAGGTATTTCACAACTGGCTAAGGTAAAATCAGAATAAGGCATCGAAGGCCCCTTACCTTTTATTCGTACAAAAACAAAACTTCCTCTACTCAAACAAGACTGTCCATTAATAGAAATGGTTTCTGGCATGCCTAAGTCAGTATCAGGTTGTTCACCCAATCTAACCAAATCATTGATGCTAACTACATTACTATTTAATGAAAGTTTATTTAAACGAAAATCGCCCCACTTAAAATACGTATTATCGAGCGTAATAACATAATCTGGCGCATCTTCTCCAGTTGTTGCAAAAACAAATGCATTCGGAGATAAATCATCAATACCTGCTAAATACGGTTTATCTTGTAACTGAACGCCTCTAAGCCCCCAATCTTGTGGAGCTGAAGAGAACAAAACATAAAATACAAAATAACTCAAAATAAATAATAACGTGACAACTCCAAACAATATACCAATTGTCCACAAACATATTTCTAATGGTGTCTCTAAACGCTGCATATTTCCTAATATCTCTCTTAATCAATATATTTGTGTATTATGCTTTTCTTATCAATACAGAAAAATACTACTTTCCGGAATACTTTCATCATTTTCTTACCCTATAAAAAAGCAAATTTATTTAACTACACTTCAAAAAACATTTGAATTAGTATAACATTTTAGTCAACTATTTATATAACTTAAACAAGCGGTTATTTTTCAGCGTTTTTTTGCAAAACATTTATTAAATCCGACCGCTTGTGATAAAAGGAACGACTATGCATAAATTTTTACTGACTGCCCTTCTCGCCAGCCTTTCTACCTCTGCTTTCGCACTTTTCCCTGTGCAAACTGATTGGCAAGCAAATCACTTACAAGGCAAAGTGAAATCCGTTATTTCACATTCGGAAGATAATCCTGATGCAGTAGAAGGAGAAGTGGTCACGAACGATGTTCGTCAATTTTATAACGAACAAGGCTTTTTAATTAAGACTGAAGAAATTACCCAAGAATCTGAATTTTCCGATAAAACGACGGCGAATTATCGATATGATCAAAACAATCGATTAGAAGAAATTCGTTCCGATATCTATAAAGAGACTCATGGAAGACTCTACCACTATCAAGAAAACCGCGATGGTTCAGGCGTCATTTTAGAAATCACCTATGTAGGCAAAAAGCCGAAAAAACCGAATTTTCAAGAAGATTACATCAAAAGAGTTTACGACAAAGATGGCAAACTCATCTCTGAAGCCGTTTATTATGCAAAGATGATTGACGGCCATGCGAAAAAATTCCATTACAAGGACGATAAACTCATCAAAGCTTGTGACTTTGATGACAATGGAAAAGAAAGCAATTGCGAAACTTATCGTTATCTAGAAAATGGTAACTTTGTAAATAACACGTCTTTTAATAATGGACGAGCAGATTTTACTTATGACAAAAACCACAATGAATTAAAACGCGAAATTTTTGACCTACATGGGAAATTAGAAGAGACGCTCACAACACGTCATAAATTTGATCAACACGGTAATGTGATTGAAAGCATTATGTATGATGAAAAAGGTATATGGTTAAATAAAACCACAAAGAAATATGAATATTATCAATAAACCACTTTTAAACGACGTATTCTAACTAGGCTGCATATGATGTTTTTTAAATCTAAACCACGCGCTGAAAAATTAGACAAAACATTAACCACCAAACTGGACAAAATCTTTCAATATTTTAAGGCGAAAGAAGAACCATCTGAGTGGTTGTTTGCCAGAAATCACAAGGTTGCGCCAATGGCAATCGCAACCTATTGGCATTATGGTCAAGCCAATTTAGATGAATCGGAATTGCTAGAAAATACGGGGTTATCTGATTTGTACCAACCTCTAGAGTTGCTTCTGACAAAAACAATGAAACTGCCTTGCATTACTCGCAGAGAATTTGAAGAGGAAAATTGGGCTCAATTATTTCTTTCTATTGATTTTAAATTAAACCCAACAGATAGCTCACTTTTTAGAGTTTTTGTTTTTCCTGATCAGGATAGCTTCGTTTTCGCCGAAACAGATCAAGCGGATAATCTTTTTCAGAATATGATGCAGGCAAAGCCATTTAATCAACATAGTCCACATTATGAGCAATTTTTATCCTCAGTTGATGCGGTTTTAAACGCTATTGAAAAGCCTGAAGATTTCACATTATTAGACCAAAAACTCGCCAAAATTGAGCATTATCTTAAAAATCAACCTGATGGCGATTTACTTGTCAAAAACAATGTCTTTGAAACAGATATTTACGCCTATCAATTTTACTATTCTGATAATTGGGACGATTACTCAAAAGAAAAATTTAATGAATTAGATTTTGGCGGTGATATGTATGATTTACAAAGCCAATTTTGTAATCCAATGGGATTCGTACCTGCTTCTCGAGAAGAATTTTTTAATGGTTCTGGCTATTCTTTTTTAAATATTGGGTTCGGCATAAAACCGCATAAGGAATATGAACATATTATTAAAGAAACTGAATTTGAATTTCCGCAAAGAATTGAGCTATTTGCTGGACAACCTATTCGTGATGCTGCATATTCGTTACAACATACTGATAAGCTTTTTATTTTGGATTTAATGGCAGCGATTTATTATGCCAAACCGCTTGATGAACAACATTACAAGTTTGATTTGTTAAAACAAGCCGTTGATTTGATTTGCGATAGCATTGACAGACGTGAAACTGAAATCAATCAAGATGCCTTATTTGATGAGTTAATTACGTTGCTTGAAACGAAAAAATACATCAAAGCAAAATATATTAAGCAAGTTAAAAGCCTCTATAAATGGCTAAATAAAGACCTAGAAAAATGTCGAGAGAAAATGATCGCATTTGGTGATATCTATGAGGACGAAGATTTCGATGAAGAATACGCTAAATTGGAGCTTATCAGAAGTTATCTACATTGCTACCAAGATGACTGGAAAATTGATTATGACTCACTCAATCATTTTCTTTCAGAAGCGCTTGAACAACCTTTCGAAATCACTTTCGAAGAGGCAAAGCATGAGTTTGCACGTATTAAGGCTAAAGTAGAAGCGATAAGTGATTATACTTTACTTTATGTTGATACGGGTTCCGACAATTTCTATTGCTTAGTTTGCCCAAAATCAGCCGCGCCTCGCATAATAGAAATTGCAGACATCTTAAATTTACCTATCAACTATTAAATTTTAGATAAGAAAACTGCCTAGCGGTAATAAAGAGCGGTCAGTTTTTGTTGCATTTTTGCAAAATATCTCAGTAATTAAATAGCGGAATTTGTAATGTGAGTGAAAGGTAATAAAGCCCCCGCTCTATAAAAATATTTTAGATAACTAACAAAGTTAAACTTCTGACTATCGCCGCGATCGTAATTTAAATAGAATACGCTTTTATCTACACGGAAATGAAAAAATGAAACTTGCTGTTATTTTACCCGCATACAATGCAGAAAATTTTATTGCTGAATGTTTAGAGTCATTATTGAATCAGACATTTAGTGATTTTTGTATTCTTGCGGTTAATGATGCTTCTACCGATAACACAGGCAAGATTCTCGAAACTTATGCAGCAAAAGATGCTCGCTTACGTGTTTACCATTTACCACAAAACCAAGGTGAACCTGCTGTCATGCAATTTGCCATGGATATGCTTAACTATATGAATGTTGAATATGTTGCGCGTATGGATGCCGATGATATTTGTGTACCACACCGTTTTGAAAAACAAGTTCAATATTTAGACGAGCATCCCGAAATTGATATTTTAGGAAGTAATGCTCTGCTCTTTAATGATGGGCAAACTGATAAAACGACTAAAATAAGTACACTTCCTCTTTTAGATAAAGATATAAAAGCACATTTTTCTTTAGCTCGTGACCATATCATTAATCCCTCTTCAATGTGGCGACATTCTAGTATCAAAGCACTCAACATCAATTATGCACAAACAGCCACTGCGCCCGATTTTCATATGTGGATACAATGTGCATTGCACAAAAAGAAATTTGCTAATTTACCGGAGCCCTTGTTGCTTTATCGACTACATCCAGGGCAAGAAAGTAAAAAACATGACAAAATTAGTGAGTCTGTTCAATACTCTATGGAGCTCTGGATCAGTCATTTATTTCCAGAATTAACACCTAAAGAAGTCAGCCTATTAAGTCTTATACTGCACGGGAAAACCATTAAATTACGCACTGAAGAGTTTGAAATCGCTTTTTCTGCTTATGACAAGGTTCGTTCCAATAATGGGGATTCGAAATTCGGAGAAGATCGAGAAACCATGTTTAGTATTTTAGACAGACATACGCAAGCTTTAAAAAAGGCATTCTATAAACACATATCTTAATATTTAAAGCGGTCATTTTTAGCTAATTTTTACAAAAAACGCTGTGAAACATCACAGCGTTTTAAATTTATGATTACTTATCAAAAATAGCTTTTGTATATATTCGATTATAGTAATAACCGCTTTCTGGTCTAAATCTCACTTCAAGCTCACTTAAATAAATCGTAAAGCTTGGTCCATCAATTTTTAATAAATCTTGACTAAGTGATTCAAGCTCAGTTTTAGAAATCCTTTTCATCGGGTCTAGCTGATGTTCTTTGAATACTTTGTGAATATGTTCATCCATATTGGTACAATATCTATCGTGATCTTCAATAAAACAAACCTCTTGTTTCTCTTCTTGTTTATCCTCGCTTTCATCAGATTTCATATAAGCCCGAGGCTCTAGACGATAGAATGAATATGTCGGCACTCGAATCCATTTTTTATACGAAGTCACATCAATCGATTCCCATTCAAACGTGACTTTAGTAATAAAATTATTTTCAGGGGTGCTAATACTTTCATCATTGAGGCGAATCTCATCACCATAAATGTAGAATGTAAAAAGTTCTTCGGATTTTTTACCATATTTCTGCTTAAATGCCTCTTTTCTTTCTTCGAAAGGAGGTTCTCCATAAGATTTAATCTCCATTCGATAAAGCAAATAATCTGATACTTTATCTAGTTCATCCCAATCTTTAAGATCGCTTTTCGGCATATTTTCTAAACGTTCGATAAAATCTACATCATCACGAATTTTGCCTGAACTATCGGATAAATTTAGTTTTGTTAATAACTGTTCGAAACGTTCCGTTTGGCTTTGGTAAGCAATTTCTTTTGGCTTAACTACCCAAGTCATGGAGAAAATTGCCACCATGACAACCCCAGAAATCAGGCGGTATTGACGTGCTTTTGGCACAATCAGAATCGCATAAGCAATCGTAATCGCCGTAGCCAAGGCCACTAAATAAATACGTTGTTCCGTCCAAGCATAGGCACTAATACGGCGATCAATCGCCAACCATAGCAACACGATTGGCACAATAGCAAGATATGGATAGAACTTAAAGAAAGTTTCCCAGCGGGCTTTAGCGCAAATAGAACGTAGTGCATATACACCTAAACCGCCAAGCAGGTAAGGCAAAGTAATATTCGCCAGCATCCCTTTTGGTAATACGCCTTCAAAAATAATTTGCACAACATAAGCATAAAGCAACACAGTGAAAATCATCAATGCGGGCGCTAATACAAAATTAACTAAAATTTCAAAAATGCGATTTAACGTCATTTCCGATTTAGCTTGGCGCTGTTGGAATACTAAGAAAAACAGTGGCTGAGTAAAAATGCCTAAAGAAGTATAAAAATGACTGTAGAAACTATCAGAAAACTCGACATTAAAGAGCGTTGTAATCGTAAATAGAATAGCCGCGACTAATCCAAACACCAACAACCATACCGCCGTCGCTAAGCCAATATGGAATAGATTGGTAAAATTACGGTAGGTAAACCCTTGATTATTTTTTTCAAATGGGAAGCCTAATAACACCAGTAACGCAATAAAATTTGCGCCCCAGAATTTTGGACTCGTGAGATAAAACTCTGCACTATCATTAGTCATGCCAATAATGGCCAGCGCCACCAATGGCACAATCCATGAAAAACGATACCAAGAATATGGGCGAGAGAGATAAACAAAGATAAACAACATTGGCTCAAATACCCAATAAGCCAAATGATCATTTCCTTGACGAGGCTCTAATTCCATAAACCAAATTCCAATTGCAAATGCACTAATTAGAAAAATTGCAATCGGATGTGCAGACACTGCATTTTTTATCTGCGCTTTAGTCTTTTCGAAAAATGTTGAAACAGACATAATCATTCCTTTTTTATTCTATAAAGTCTTAATTAACACTTAATAATTCATACTAAAACAGTATGGAATTTACAGGCACTTTAACGAACTTTTATGAATAAATCCACTAAAATTAGATAGATATTAGATAAAAATAGACAAAATCTCACCGCACTTGATTGAAAAATAAGATACAGATCAAAGTGCGGTCATTTTTCCAAGACAAATTTCTAAATTTGCTTTATTATATTCCCGTTTTAGGTTCGCCTAACTAATTTTAATTAACTTTAAACAGAGGAAAACAAAATGGCAAAAATCGTTAAAGTCATTGGTCGTGAAATCATCGACTCTCGTGGTAACCCAACTGTAGAAGCTGAAGTTCATCTTGAAGGTGGTTTCGTTGGTTTAGCAGCTGCTCCATCAGGTGCATCTACTGGTTCTCGTGAAGCATTAGAATTACGTGACGGCGACAAATCTCGTTTCTTAGGTAAAGGTGTATTAAAAGCGGTTGCGGCTGTAAACGGTCCTATCGCAAATGCATTAGTGGGTAAAGAAGCGTCTAACCAAGCTGAAATCGACCAAATCATGATCGATTTAGACGGTACTGAAAACAAATCTAACTTCGGTGCAAACGCAATCTTAGCGGTATCTTTAGCAAACGCAAAAGCAGCAGCTGCGTCTAAAGGTTTACCTCTTTACGCTTACATCGCAGAACTTAACGGCACGCCAGGCGTTTACTCTATGCCATTACCAATGATGAACATCATCAACGGTGGTGAGCACGCAGATAACAACGTTGATATCCAAGAATTCATGATTCAACCAGTTGGTGCAAAAACATTACGCGAAGCACTTCGTATTGGTGCTGAAGTATTCCATAACCTTGCGAAAGTATTAAAATCTAAAGGCATGAGCACTGCTGTAGGTGATGAAGGTGGTTTCGCACCTAACTTAGCATCTAACGCTGACGCTTTAGCATGTATCAAAGAAGCAGTTGAAAAAGCAGGCTATGTATTAGGTAAAGACGTGACTTTAGCAATGGACTGTGCATCTTCTGAGTTCTACAACAAAGAAACCGGCAAATACGAAATGAAAGGCGAAGGCCGTTCATTTACTTCTCAAGAGTTCACTCACTATCTTGAAGAATTAACTAAACAATACCCAATCGTGTCTATCGAAGATGGTCAAGATGAATCTGACTGGGATGGTTTCGCATACCAAACTAAAGTGTTAGGCGACCGCGTTCAATTAGTGGGCGACGACTTATTCGTCACTAACACCAAAATCTTAAAAGAAGGTATCGAAAAAGGTATCGCAAACTCTATCTTAATCAAATTCAACCAAATCGGTTCTTTAACTGAAACTTTAGCAGCAATCAAAATGGCTAAAGATGCAGGTTACACTGCGGTTATCTCTCACCGTTCAGGTGAAACCGAAGATGCGACTATCGCTGATTTAGCGGTTGGTACAGCAGCAGGTCAAATCAAAACTGGTTCTATGAGCCGTTCTGACCGTATTGCGAAATACAACCAATTAATCCGTATCGAAGAAGCATTAGAACGTGCTGGCACACCAGCTCCGTTCTTAGGTTTAAAAGCGGTTAAAGGTCAAGCGTAATTCACGCTGAATTTACTATAAAATATCACCGCACTTTGCACAAAAGTGCGGTGTTTTTTTAAGGTGTTTTTATGAAGACACAATCTGATTCACTGCTTACTGAACCTTGGTTATCTTGGGCTATCGAAATTCAAAGCATTGCACAAAACGGGCTAACTTATTGCAAAAATATCTATGATATTGAACGCTATGAACGCTTGCGGGATTTGTCTGCTGAAATGCTCGCTTATAAAACAGCAATCCCAAAAGAAACCGTTAGATCACTTTTCTGCAATGAGGCTGGTTATCAAACCCCTAAAATCGACTCGCGGGCAGCTATTTTCAAAGATGATAAAATTTTATTAGTACAAGAAAATGATGGACGTTGGTCACTGCCTGGCGGCTGGATAGATGTGCTAGAAACCATTCATAGTAATACGATTAAAGAAGTACGCGAAGAAGCAGGGCTTAATGTAAAACCTACTTTCATTATTGCTATTCACGAACAACATAAACGCAATTTTCCGCCTTTTGTACATCCTGTACTCAAAACCTTCGTCATGTGCGAACCATTAAGTGGTGAATTTCAACCAAATAGTGAAACCGTCCAATCTGCCTATTTTGCGTTGAATGAACTGCCACCTATGAATGAAGAAAAAAATACGCCTGCACAGGTTGAACTTTGCTTTCAAGCACACCATAGTAGTCACTGGACTACACAATTTGATTAGGAAATACCATGTTACATTTAACCCTAGAAGACCAACTTTTTCTCGGTCAACCAAAACAAGTCGGTACACACTCGACTGTGCACGATCATCTGGCGGTGATGTTTGAAGATGATGGCGAAACGGGCTATTTTTATGCGTTAGATATGCGTCAAAATGCGCAGCCTGTTGTCGATTGCTTACATGTTTATAATGTGGATAACACACGCAATCACCATGAAGCACGTAAATTAGAAATCTGCTGGGATGAAAGCGGTTATTTAGCCTTATTGCTTATTAACGGCTATCCACATGCCGTATTTGATTTTGCCCATTTGATCGGCTATAACACCAACAAGCATCCTCAGCCTAACTTAATGAGCATGTGGACACACGAAGAAATCACCAATGAACGTGCAACAGCATGGCTTGGTGTCAATACCATTAAATAGGATTAACTATGCGATTTTACCGCGGTCTTCAGCCTTTCAAGGTCATGAGTTTTGATCTTGATGACACCCTTTACGATAACAATGACGTCATTCGTTTAGCCGAAGAACGCTTTCTTCAATGTGTGCAAGAACACGCACAACTGAGTGAGCTTACCTCAGAATATTGGCGAGGATGGAAATGGCAACTGGCGGAGAAAGATCCCTTGATTGCTGAAGATGTGATTGCCTGGCGTGTCGAAACGTTACGGCACTTACTGGCACATCATGGCAAGAGTGCGGTTGAAATTGACCGCACTTTAGTGCTTGCCATGGAAGAGTTTATTAAATGGCGACATAAAATTGATGTACCCGCAGAAAGTATTGAAGTGCTGAATCAACTGAAAGATCGATACCCGCTTAGCGTGATTACCAATGGTAATGTGATTGCAAAACGTATTGGGTTTGAACACTTTCAGCTGAGTTTACGTGGTGGAGAACAAGGCAGAGCGAAACCTCATCAAGATTTATTCCACCAAACCGCCCATTATTTTGGCGTAAAACCGAGTGAAATTTTACATATCGGTGACAACTTAACCACGGATGTTCAAGGCGCTATTCAAGCCGGCTGCCAAGCTGTATGGATTAATTTATCAGGCAAAAACCTCAATTCATTTACTGAAGCAAGTGTTTTGCCTACATTAGAAATCAATCATTTAACTGAATTATTAACACTTTAACCCTATGATGAAAAAGAAAAATCAAGTTCTCGTCAGCCTTTCTATTGTGGCTTTATTGGGCGGTTGCTCAGAAGAGCAAGTTCAACGAGATGTTTATAATAGCCTTGAGGATTGTTTAGCCGATTGGCAAAAAATTGAATTATGCGAAGCTGACCAATCTAATGAAAATAACAGCAGCACAACTGCACATGCTGGAGCTGGCTCCTCTCTCTCGGGCAATTTAAATACACGTCCAAGCAATAATAGTGAATGGTCAGAAGACAATCAGACCGTTAAACAAACCTTAAATCCTGATGGTGCAACTCACTCTAGCAATTCAAACGGTTCAGAAGGAGCAAGCCACACGAGTTCTGCAACAGGAGAAGGACACGGTAGTATGGGCAGTGCGATTGCAGGTGCCGCAATGGGCTATATGATCGCGCGTACGATGGGCTCATTTTTAGGCCCTAGTTACAATCCAAGTAACCGTGCCGTTTCAACACCAACGGGGCAAGTTATCCAACCGCAAACTAATCGTTCTGTCGGTAAGCCTGTATTAGTTAAAGGCAATGCAGGCAGCACTTACAGCAAACCGGTTTCACGCGGTGGCTTTAAAAGCTCAAATTCAAGCAGTAACCGTAGCTCAGGCGGTTAAATATGAAACGAATCACAGGCTTTCCTACTCGCCCTAATATGGTGCAACAATTATTAGATGTGGGCTTTGATTACTATAATCTGCCTTCCTCTGATGGATCGCATTATTGGTCGGACAATGTGGCGTATGAATTTACCCTAGCGGAAATCGATCATATTGAAGACGCCACCAACGAATTGCACGCGATGTGTATGGACTTTGTTGCCGATGAAGTGAAACAAGGTGATTATGCCCATTATCGCTTCACCGATTTACAGAAAAATCTGATTGAACAAACATGGGCTAAAGACGTACCGCACTTATATGGCCGTTTTGATTTTGGTTATGACGGTGAAAACCTCAAAATGTTTGAATACAATGCCGATACGCCTACTTCCCTGCTTGAAGCTGCCGTGGTGCAATGGCAATGGTTAGAGCAAATTGAAGGCTTAGCGCATCGTGACCAATTCAATTGGATTCACGAAGAATTGCTTAATCGCTTTCAGTTTATTCAACAGCAAACTGGATTAAAAGATTTCCATTTTAGTGCCATGCAAGAAGCAGGCCGTGAAGATTGGGGCAATATTGATTACTTAGCGGATGTGGCTTACAACGCAGGTTGGCATATTCATCAACTTGCCATTGAAGATGTGGGCTACGATAAAGACAGTCAGCAATTCCTCGATCTGAATAATCAACCTATTGATTGTTTATTTAAGCTCTATCCGCTCGAATGGATGACCACCACAGAATATGCGCCACACATGCTTAATTCATCCACCACTTTTATTGAACCAGCGTGGAAATTACTATTAAGCAATAAAGTGCTATTAGCGAAATTGTGGCAAAAACATCCAAACCACCCTTTATTACTACCCGCTTACTTTAGTAAACATGATATTACCGATCGTCAATCAATATGGGTGAAAAAACCGACGTTGGGCCGTGAGGGTGCCAATGTTTCTTACTATGAAAAACGTAATGGTCTAGAATTTGCTGCCAAAGGTAGCGAACATTCTACCTTTTACGATCAAGCAGGTTACATCTATCAACAAAAATTTGAACTGCCAAATTTTGATGGTATGTACCCTATGATTGGCTCTTGGGTAGTGGGTGATGTGGCTTGTGGCATTGGATTAAGAGAAGATTTTACCCCAGTTACCGGCAATGATAGCCACTTCATTCCGCACTATTTTGTGGAATAAAAACAACGCAAAAAATGACCGCACTTAACAGATAATAAGGAGATAAATATGTATCCATTTAGTTTTCAAAACCCTACTCGCATTGAATTTGGTCTCGATAAAGAAAAAGAGATGGGTAAATATATGCATGAATACGGTGCAAAAAAGGCCTTAATTATCTATGGTAGTGAACGTGTCAAACAATCCGGTTTATTTGAAGATGTGGCGAAAAGCTTACGTGAACATGGCATTGAATACATTGAATGTGGTGGCGTAAAAAGCAACCCGACAATCAGTAAAGTTCGTGAAGCCGTTGCAATGGCGAAAGCCTTTGGTGCAGATAGCGTGTTGAGTATCGGTGGCGGCTCTTGCCTTGATAGTGCGAAAGCGATCGCGGCAGGTGCGTGCTATGAGGGTGATACTTGGGACTTCTTTAAAGGCACACCGGTACAAAAAGCATTAATGATTTTCGATGTGATCACCCTTGCGGCAACAGGCAGCGAAATGAACTGGGGCTCAGTCATTACCAATGAAGAAACACAGCAAAAATATTCGATTCACAACAATCATTTATTCCCAAAAGTATCAGTCATTAATCCGAAATTACAAGCGACCGTCAGTCGTGATTACTTAGTGTATTCTGCTGCAGATATTATTGCTCATTCGATTGAAGCCTATTTCACGGCGGAATATCGCCCTGAAATTGTTGATTTCTTAGTAGAAAGCAATATTAAAACCGTTATTCGCACCACGGAAATCCTGCTCAATGATCCACAAGATCTCAATGCTCGTGGTGAATTTGCCTGGGCGGCTACACTGGCGTTAAATGGTTTAACGCATTTAGGTATCTCACCTTACGGTTTCCCAAATCATATGATTGAGCATTCCATGAGTGCGATTTCAGATGTGCCACATGGTGCTGGCCTTTCCGTGATTATGCCTGCGTGGATGCAATGGTATCAATTTCAAAGGCCTGCTCAATTCAAACGCTTTGCTAAAGAAATATTTGGCTTAGACAAGGCTGAAGACGGTATCCTAGCCTTAAAAGCTTGGTTTGATAAAATCGGCACACCAACGAGTCTTGAACAACTTGGTATTGATGATGAAACCTTAGCTGAAATTATTGAAAATGCGGCTCAAACTGCAATCAGAGCTAAAGTGGAAAAAACGTATACTAAAGAAGCTATTGAAGCCATTTTCGCTTTAGCGAAGTAATCTCTCATAAGAAAGAGCGGTCAAATTCAAAATATAATGAAATTTGAGCGCTCTTTTTATATTCTCAACATTTCACTTATTGAAAAGCATGTAAAAAATAACCGCACTTTAGTTACCCAAAGTGCGGTTAATTTGAATTAAGTTTTAACGCTTAATTATAGTGAAGCTTGATCAACAGCCACACCAGCCCCCATAGTTGTAGAGATGCTTACTTTCTTGATAAAGATACCTTTTGCAGTAGTTGGTTTTGCTTTGTTTAAAGCAGCCAATAATGCTTGAAGGTTTTCTTTTAATTGAACTTCAGAGAAGTTTGCTTTACCAATTGTTGTGTGGATGATACCGTTTTTATCGTTACGATAACGGATCTGACCAGATTTAGCATTTTTAACTGCTTCAGCAACGTTTGGTGTTACGGTACCAACTTTAGGGTTTGGCATTAAACCACGTGGGCCTAATACTTGACCTAATTGACCAACAACACGCATTGCATCAGGAGAAGCGATAACAACATCAAAGTTCATTTCGCCTTTTTTGATTTGCTCTGCTAAATCTTCCATACCGACTAAATCAGCGCCAGCTTCTTTAGCTGCATCTGCGTTAGCACCTTGGGTGAACACAGCTACACGTACTTCACGACCAGTACCGTGTGGTAATACAGTTGCACCACGAACGTTTTGGTCTGATTTACGAGGATCGATACCTAAGTTTACTGCAACGTCAACACTTTCAACGAATTTAGCCGTTGCGAATTGTTTTAATAACGCGATTGCTTCGTTGATTTCGTATGCTTTAGTAGAATCTACGCCAGCTTTGATTGCTTTCATTTTTTTAGTCAATTTAGCCATCGTATTATTCCTCCACCACTAAGCCCATTGAGCGAGCAGTACCAGCAATTGATTTCATTTTAGTTTCGATAGTCGCGCCAGTCATATCTGCTGCTTTAGTTTCAGCGATTTGACGAACTTGATCTAAAGTTACTTTACCCACTTTATCTTTGTTCGGTTTACCAGAACCAGATTTGATACCTGCAGCTTTTTTCAATAATACTGCTGCTGGTGGAGTTTTAGTAATGAAAGTGAATGAACGGTCTGCATATACAGTGATAACAACTGGAATTGGTAAACCTTTTTCTAAGCTCTCAGTACGAGCGTTGAATGCTTTACAGAATTCCATGATGTTCACACCTTGTTGACCTAATGCAGGACCAACTGGTGGTGATGGGTTTGCCATACCAGCTGCAACTTGCAACTTAACGTATGCTTGGACTTTTTTTGCCATTTTTTAGTTTCCTCTAAATGGGTGATAACGCCGAAATCGGCTCCCCTGTTAATGAAAGGCTGTATTTTAATTAATCAGCCTCAAAATTTCAAGCAGAAAAACTACTCGAAAAACAACCGCACTTTATTTTTTAAGTGCGGTCATTAAATTTCTTATTTTGGAAAAGGGAAATTAACGTGTTTTTTCCACTTGACCAAATTCAAGCTCAACTGGTGTTGCACGACCGAAGATAGAGACAGACACTTTTAAGCGCCCTTTTTCGTAATCCACTTCTTCAACCGTACCATTAAAGTCAGCAAATGGACCTTCTGTCACACGCACTTCTTCACCTGGTTGATATTCTTTACGATGACGTGGTTTTTCAGCACTTTGCTCTAAACGATTTAAAATTAAATCTGCTTCACGTTTAGAAATTGGTGCTGGTTTATCTGGTGTACCACCGATAAAGCCCATTACACGTGGTACGCTTTTTACTAAGTGCCATGTGTCATCATTCATTGCCATTTCAACTAATACATAGCCAGGGAAGAATTTACGTTCGCTTTTACGACGTTTACCTGCTACGTTTTCAACGACTTCTTCAGTCGGCACTAACACTTCACCAAACTGATCTTCCATTTGTTGTTGTTTGATATATTCACGCAATGTGATTGCTACACGACTCTCAAAGCCTGAGAATGCTTGCAATACATACCAACGTTTTTTGGATACGTTTTCAGTTTCGCTCATTTTAGAATCTCAAATCAGTTAAGAAGTTAATCAATGCAATGATAATTGAATCAATTGCCCAGAAGAATAAAGAGGTAAGCACGGTTACCCCAATAACGATTAAAGTGGTTTGACGTGTTTCTGCACGAGTTGGCCATACCACTTTACGACCTTCAACTTTTGCTTCGCTAAAGAATGTGCGAGCTTTTGTACCTTGGTTGGTAATTGCAGCTAAACCAAAAGCAATTAATAAAGCGACAACTACGCCAATTACACGCACAGGTAAAGAGAAGGCGTCTTTAAAATAAACGTTACCAATCGCTGCAGCAGTAAAAAATGCCACAGAAAGAATCCAAAGAAGCGTGTTTAAGCCTTTTGATTTTCCTTCTACGACTTGTTCTTGGTCATGTTTCTTTTTCTCAACAATTTCAGTTGCCATAAGTGAATCCGTATAAAATAAGGGATAAATAATTTTTAGATTAATTTCAGAGCGTGCGATTGTAGCATTTTCTTTCGGGATTGCCTATGAAAAATGTTAGAAAAAACAATCGCACTTTCTATTAGTTTTTATATTCGAGCTTTGGTGGTTTGTTATCAACGATGGTTTCTTCATCCACAATCACTTTTTGCAAGTTTTCGATTGAAGGTAAATCATACATCGTATCTAACAATACCGCCTCAACGATTGAGCGTAAACCACGTGCACCGGTTTTACGTTCAAGGGCTTTTTTCGCCATCGCTTTTAATGCTTCTGGCGTGAATTCAAGTTCCACATCTTCTAAGCCAAATAATGCTTGATATTGTTTGGTCAGTGCATTTTTCGGTTGAGTAAGGATCTGAATTAACGCTTCTTCATCTAATTCGCTTAATGGCGCAATCATTGGAAGACGACCAATAAATTCTGGAATCAAACCAAATTTCATTAAATCATCTGGCTCAACTTGACGGAATAATTCAGAAAGATTTTCTTTGTCTTCTTCTTTCTCTACTTTCGCATCAAAACCAATTCCAGTATCAGTTTGTGTACGCTTACCGATAATTTTATCTAAGCCGGCAAATGCCCCACCACAAATAAAGAGAATTTTCGAAGTATCCACTTTCAACATTTCTTGTTGTGGGTGTTTACGTCCACCTTGTGGAGGCACAGACGCAATAGTGCCTTCAATTAATTTTAATAAAGCTTGTTGCACACCTTCACCAGACACATCGCGAGTAATAGACGCCCCTTCTGATTTACGGCTGATTTTATCAATTTCATCAATATAGATAATGCCCTGCTCTGCTTTTTCCGTATCGTAATCGCAGTTTTGCAATAATTTCTGCAGAACATTTTCCACGTCTTCGCCCACATAACCAGCTTCAGTTAACGTCGTCGCATCGGCCATAGCAAAAGGCACATTTAAACGACGCGCCAAGGTTTGAGCTAATAAGGTTTTACCGCTACCTGTTGGACCAATTAACAAGATGTTACTTTTACCTAATTCCACATCATTGCTTTGGTGGTTCGTGCGTAAGCGTTTATAATGATTGTAAACGGCCACTGACAAGACTTTTTTCGCATAATCTTGCCCAATCACATAATCATCTAAGTGAGCACGAATTTCGTGCGGTGTTGGTAATTTTTCTTCAACTGCCAGTTCGCTAGGTGTTTCGATTTCTCCACTGTCTTCCAACATACTGTGGCAAAGCTCGATACACTCGTTACAAATATAACCATCTGTACCCGCAATTAATTTACCTACTTCACTTTTCTCTCTTCCGCAGAAAGAACAGTGAAGATCGTTATCATTTGTTGTCATGTTAAATCCTTAACGTTTAATCAACACATCGTCCACTAAGCCGTAAGCTTTTGCTTCTTCTGCCGACATAAAGTTGTCACGATCGGTGTCTTTTTCGATACGTTCGATGCTTTGACCAGTATGGAAAGCAAGACGCTCGTTTAAGGTTTGTTTAATTTTTAAAATTTCTTGTGCGTGGATCTGAATATCTGATGCTTGTCCACGGAAACCACCTAACGGTTGGTGAATCATCACGCGTGCATTTGGTAATGCAGCACGTTTTCCTGCAGTACCTCCTGCAAGTAAAAATGCGCCCATTGAGCAAGCTTGACCAATGCAAAGGGTACGCACATCCGGTTTAATAAATTGCATGGTATCGTAAATTGCCATACCCGCAGTCACTGAACCGCCCGGTGAGTTAATATAAATATTGATATCTTTTTTCGGATCTTCTGATTCTAAGAAAAGTAGCTGTGCCACGATCAAATTTGCCATACGATCTTCTACTTCACCACTCAAGAAGATCACGCGCTCTTTTAATAGGCGGGAATAAATGTCGTACGAACGTTCACCACGAGAGGTTTGTTCGACAACCATAGGAATTACACTCATTTTTGCCCCTAAATATGTGCTAAAAAATCGGGCAATATTCTACCCGAAAATCAGTAAAAACAAAAATGCGGTCGCTTTTCATTGAAAAAAACAACCGCACTTTCGATGATATACCTGTGAATTTAATTCACATTCTATCAATTATTATGCTTGTGGATTCATGATCTCATCAAATGAAGACGCTTTTTCAGTCACTTGAGCTTTAGCAAGAACGGCATCAACGGCTTGTTCTTCTAATACTACATTGCGAATGTTGTTCATTAATTCTTCATTTTTGCTGTAATATTCAACTACTTCAGCTGGTTGTTCGTAAGCAGAAGCGATATCCGCGATCATTGCTTTCGCACGTTCTTCATCTGGTTTCAATTCGTTTGATTTGATCACTTCAGAGAATAATAAACCGACTTGAACACGACGTTTTGCATCTGCTTCAAATAATTCACGTGGTAATTGTGCCGCTTGTTGTGCATTGCCACCGAAACGTTGTGCTGCTTGGTTACGTAACACATTGATTTCTTCTTCTACTGCAGAAGCTGGAACATCAATTGGGTTTTGTTCGATTAAACCATTGATGACTTGTTGTTTAACGCGAGAAACTAATGCGTTTTTCAATTCACGTTCCATGTTTTTACGGATTTCTGCACGTAAATCTGCCACAGTTTTGGTGTTTGGACCAAATTTAGCAACGAATTCATCTGTTAATTCTGGTAATTCCATTTCTTCTACTTTTTTCAAGGTGATCGCAAATTTTGCATCTTTACCTTTTAAGTTTTCAGAATGGTACTCCGCTGGGAAAGTCACATTGATATCGAATTGTTCGCCTGCTTTGTGACCTACGATGCCCTCTTCAAAACCAGGGATCATACGACCTTGGCCCATGAATAGAACGAAATCAGTTGCTTTACCGCCTTCGAATTCTTCGCCATCTACAGAACCAACGAAGTCGATGGTTACGCGAGAATCTGCTTTCGCTGCGGCTTTGCTTTCAACCCAAGTGGCTTGTTGTTTACGTAATACCTCAATCATTTTATCGATATCAGCTTCAGTGATTTCAACAGTTGGTTTCTCAACTTTGATATTTTCTAAGCCTTTTAATTCAACTTCTGGGTATACTTCGAAAGTTGCTGTGAATGATAAATCTTTACCTGGTTCGAACGTTTCGATAGCGAAAGTTGGACGACCTGCGATGTTGATTTTCTCAGCGATGACTGCATCAAAGAAATGACGTGGTAATAGATCGTTTAATACATCTTGACGGATTGATGCGCCAAAACGTTGTTCAATGATGTGAGCTGGCACGTGACCTTTACGGAAACCATCAACACGTACATTTTTTGCTGCACGTTTGAATTCTTCACGAGTTGCTTTTTCTACAGCTTCAGCTGGAACGGTGATCGTCACACGACGCTCTAAACCTTGAGTTGTTTCAATATTTAATGACATTTGTAACCTCAATTAATGTTGCACTCGGTAAAAACCACACCGAACACGTTATTGTTTGTAAAAATAAAAAACCGCCAAATTATAGCGAAAGAAAATCAAACAGTCGATAGAAACCAGAAAATTCAATAGAAAACTAGCTAAAATTGCACAATTTATCAACAATTTTTGATAAAGAAAAAAGTGCGGTCAAAAATAACCGCACTTTTTATCGAATTATAAACCTTTCGGTAAACGAATTTTTTGACCTGGGAAAATCTTATCCGCGTCTTTAATCACTTCTTTGTTTGCTTCAACGATAGCGGTGTATTTCGCACCGTTTCCATAAGCTTTCTCTGCGATTTTCCACAAGGTGTCACCTTTTTGGATTACATAGAATGTTTCATCACTGCCTAAGGTTTCACCGTTATTGATGCTTGCATCGCTCGTTACTGAATGGATACCTTGAATGTTACCCGCCATTAATACTGCTTTTTCTAATGCTGCTGCAGTTGATGCCACACCTTGGATATTTGCTACACCATTTTCCACGGTAACCGATAAGTTTTCCACGCCTGGATTGTCTTCTGCGATGTGTTGAGTCACTGCTTTAGACGCATCTTCTTCTTTAGAGAAAACTTTCTTACCAATGTCACTGACAAAATCAAATAAACCCATTTTAAAGTTCCTTTTGTATGTTTGTTTAAGGGATTATTACGATACTGAAATTCCCTTAAGAAGTCTATAAATCAGAGTGTAAAGCTATGTAAATATTTCAAGAAAACTGATCTAAAATTGACCGCACTTTGATAGAATACGCCGATTTTTAATTTACTCACTCAGAAAGGACAAATTATGCGTTGGGAAGGTCGTAGAGAAAGCTCAAATATTGAAGATAGACGTGGTTCTGGCGGTAACTTCGGTGGCGGAAAAGGCACCGGTGTGCTCGGTATTATCATTCTTTTAGTCGGCGCTTATTATGGTGTGGATCTTTCAGGCTTAGTGGGTACGCCTGATTTTTCAGGACAAAGCGCTCAACGATTAGAAACCCAAGAAGAACAGCAGCTTGCGAGTCTTTCTAAAGTTGTATTAGCGGATACTGAAACCGTTTGGGGACAATATTTTAGACAAATGGGGAAAACCTATAGTGAGCCAACCATGGTGCTTTACAATGGAGTGACCCCAACGGCTTGTGGTACCGGTCAATCTGCAATGGGCCCGTTCTACTGCCCGAGTGATCGCAAAGTTTACCTTGATTTATCATTCTATAATGAAATGAAAAATAAACTGGGTGCAGCAGGCGATTCGGCCTTTGCTTATGTAATTGCACACGAAGTCGGTCACCACGTGCAAAATATGCTTGGTATTCTGCCACAAGTAAATCGTGCACAACAAAGTAGCGATCGTAAAACGGCAAATCAACTTTCTGTTCAATTAGAACTTCAAGCTGACTGTTTCGCCGGTGTTTGGGCGAGCCAAGCGGTAAAAAGTGGTTTATTTGAACGCGGTGATGAAGAAAAAGCGTTTAATGCAGCAGAAGCTGTAGGTGATGACCGTTTACAAAAACGCAGCCAAGGTTATGTGGTGCCTGATAGTTTCACTCACGGTACATCAGCACAGCGTCTAGAATGGTTCAGAAAAGGCTTACAAAGCGCCAACCCTTCTGTATGTAATACTTTTAACCAATAAAATCTTTAAGGCTGATTCATATCAGCCTTTTTATTTCTGTTCATTTCAGCATAAAAAAAGTGCGGTCAATTTCGACCGCACTTTTTCTTTATGATGTTAAGCTTACGCGAACTGACGTACTTCGCCGTTACCTGCTACGTTTTCCACACAACGTGGACAAAGTGTAGGATGTTCAGGATTCGCGCCGATTTTGTCAGAATAATGCCAGCAACGTGGACATTTTTCACCGTTAGAACGTGCTACGCTTACCGCAATTCCCTCTAACTCACCCGCAGCCACATCCGCTGGTTTCTCTGCTAATGCTTTCACTTCTGCTTTTGAGGTAATTAACACGAAACGTAATTCATTGCCTAATTGTTCTAACAATGCACGGTATTCATCGTTAGCATAAACTGTTACTTCAGCTTCTAAACCACCACCGATCACTTTATCGTTACGCGCGATTTCCAGTACACGGTTCACTTCAGAACGAACTTTAATGAGTTGTTGCCAGTAAGCATCATCTAATTTTTCATTCTCGCCTAAGCCAAATAAGCCTTCGTAGAATTCTTCAGTAAAGACGAATTCTGCACGTGGCGTCGCGGTTTGTGGTAAGTAGCCCCAAATTTCATCTGCCGTGAATGACAGGATTGGTGCCATCCAACGTACTAAAGCTTCCGCAATGTGCCATAACGCTGTTTGGCAGCTACGACGCGCAAGACTATCCGCTTTGGTGGTGTATTGACGGTCTTTGATAATATCAAGGTAGAACGAGCCCATTTCCACAGAACAGAAACGCATTAAACGTTGTACCACTGTGTGGAATTGATAGTTATCGTACGCCTCTTTAATTTCTTTTTGTGCATCTAACGCACAAGCTACCGCCCAACGATCCAAGCTAATCATTTCTTCCGGTTTAACCGCATCACGTTGCGGATCAAAACCATTCAAGTTCGCTAATAAGAAACGTGCGGTGTTACGAATACGACGATAGCTATCCGCGGCTCGTTTTAAGATCTCATCAGAAACGGTCATTTCACCCGTATAGTCGGTAGAAGCCACCCATAAACGTAAAATGTCACCACCAAATTTATCCATCACTTCTTGTGGGGTCACGATGTTACCGATAGATTTTGACATCTTACGGCCTTGACCATCTACAGTGAAACCATGGGTTAACACTTGTTTGTATGGTGCTTTATTATCTGTTGCAGTAGAAAGCATTAAAGAAGACATAAACCAACCACGGTGTTGGTCAGAACCTTCTAAATACATATCGATATCTTGACCATTAAATTCTGGACGATTCGCGACAACAGAAGAATAGGTTGATCCTGAGTCAAACCACACGTCAAGGGTATCAGGCACTTTGCGATAGGTTTCTGCATCAGCCCCTAATAATTCTTTTTCGTCTAAATCCCACCATGCTTGAATACCCGCTTTCTCAACACGTTTCGCTACTTCTTCAAGTAACTCTAAGGTACGCGGATGAAGCTCTTCGGTTTCTTTGTGCACGAATAAGGTCATCGGTACGCCCCAAGTACGTTGACGAGAAATACACCAGTCTGGGCGGTTTTCAACCATTTTCTCGATACGTGCTTGACCCCAATCAGGAATCCAACGTACGCCTTTGATTTCGCCTAATGCTTGTTGGCGTAAACCCTGTGTTTCCATACCGATAAACCATTGTGGTGTCGCACGGAAAATAATCGGAGTTTTGTGACGCCAACAGTGTGGGTAACTGTGTTTGATTTTCTCAACTTTTAATAAGTTGCCCACTTCTTGTAATTTTTCAACAACCAATGGATTAGCTTCAAATACACCTTTGCCTGCGAAGAATTCAGTCGTTGAAATAAATTTACCGTCATTCGATACAAGGCCCGCCATTGGTAAATTATATTTTTGTCCAACAATAAAGTCGTCTAAACCGTGGTCTGGCGCGGTATGAACTAAACCTGTACCGCCATCAGTGGTCACGTGATCACCTAAAATCACTGGTACAGTGAAATCATAGAACGGATGATTAAAGCGTACTAACTCAAGCGCTTGACCTTTTACTGAACCTAACACTTCAACTTGTTCTACACCCACCGCTTTCGCCACAGATTCCACTAATTCAGCAGCTAAAATCACACGCTCATCGCCAAGTTGTACTAAGTTGTATTCTAAGTCTGCATTTACTGCAATCGCACGGTTAGACGGCATAGTCCAAGGTGTGGTAGTCCAAATCACTGCTGATAATTTGCCATGGCCTTTGCCTACTGCGTTAAATTTCTCTTCAATTTCAACCGCACTTACAGCAGGGAAACGCACGTAGATAGACGGAGAAACTTTGTCTTCGTATTCCACTTCTGCTTCTGCTAAAGAAGAGCCACAATCCAAACACCAGTGCACCGGTTTTGAACCTTTGTATAAGTGACCATTCGCAATCACTTTACCGAGTGTACGGATGATGTTTGCTTCGGTGTTGAAGTTCATCGTTAAATAAGGATTATCCCAATCGCCTAACACGCCTAAACGGATAAAATCTTTTTTCTGACCTTCTACTTGCTCTGCCGCATATTCACGACATTTTTGACGGAATTCAGCAGCGGTCACTTTCTCATTTGGTTTACCCACCAAACCTTCTACTTTTAATTCAATTGGCAAACCGTGACAGTCCCAACCCGGGATATAAGGCGAATCAAAACCTAACGCCGTTTTAGATTTAACAATAATATCTTTCAGAATTTTATTAACGGCGTGACCGATATGGATGTTACCGTTCGCATATGGAGGGCCATCATGCAAAATAAAGGATTTTTTACCTTTTGTCGCTTGACGAATTTTTTGATACAACTGTTTGTCATACCAATTTTTTAACATTACAGGTTCGCGTTTAGCTAAATCGCCACGCATTGGGAAACCTGTTTCAGGTAAATTTAACGTGTTTTTGTAATCAACTGTCATGTTATTTTCCAATTTTATATTTCAATATAATTCTATTTTGCAAAAAATGCTTTCGCTGTTTTTACGTCTTGTTCAATTTGAGCTTTCAACGCCTCAAAAGACGGAAACTTTATCTCATCTCGAATCTTATGGCAGAATTCTACCTCTATCATTTGTCCATAAATATTCTGAGAAAAATCAAATAAATGGACTTCTAATAATTGTATCGTACCGTTAATGGTTGGGCGTTTTCCCATGTTGGCGACGCCATTAAAAATCTCGCCTGATTTCAACCGCGCTTTCACCGCATAAACGCCTTTAACTGGGTTCACTTGACGATGTAAGCGAACATTCGCGGTAGGAAAACCAATGGTTCGGCCTAATTTATTGCCGTGGATAACTCGTCCAAAAATACGATAAGGCTTGCCGAGTAAATTTTGCGCATGCTGTAAATCATCTTTAGCCAACGCTTCACGAATAGCGGTGCTACTAATACGCAACTCATCTAAACAGAAGGTGCGGCTGTCTTCTACTTCAAAACCAAACTGCTTTCCGGCTTGCTGCAACATCGCAAAATTGCCTAAACGTTTCGCACCAAATTTGAAATCGTCACCAATGCTGAGAAACTTCACATTTAATTTACGTACAAGCCAATCTTCAATAAATTGTTCTGCCGGAAGATCAGCAAAAGTGCGGTCAAATTTCGCGACGATGACCACATCCACACCCGCCTGAGCCAAATAATGCAACTTATCTCTTAATCGCATTAAACGCGCGGGGGCTTTGTCGCCCATAAAATATTCGCGCGGTTGTGGTTCGAAAAGCATCACTGCCATAGGTAAATTCAGCGCATTCGCTTTCTGACGAAGATGACGCAAAATCGCCTGATGCCCCAAATGCACCCCATCAAAATTGCCAATGGTTAATGCGCACCCTGACAAATATGGCTGTGAATTATGAAGCCCACGAATTAATTGCATTACATCTTATCCAAAAAAACAAAAAATAATCGGTGCATTATAGCGGTAACTTAATGTTTTGTCAGTAAATGGTGTTTACGAACACCTAATAGCACCAATACGCCTAAATAAACGACCGCAGCCAACCCAATTAACCAAACCAACCAATAGATACGCATTAAAAATGTCATGGCTGCCCATTCTTGAATCGGTGGGCAGTTATACCAAACCAAACCGCCCATAGCTAAGGCTGCCCCTAAAACTTTCAGAAAAAAGACCGCACTTTTACGTGAAAAATGGTATACATCCTCTTTAGCTAAACCACGATAAAGCAAATAAGCATTTAAGGTTGCTGACATGGCAGAAGCAATCGCTAAGCCCACATAACTAAATGGAATCGCCAATACATTAAAGCCCATATTGCTCACCATGGCGATGATCCCGATTTTCACGGGCGTTTTAGTGTCTTGGCGTGCGTAATAGCCATTAGCTAGGATCTTAATCAGCATAAAGCTAAGCAAACCAGCATTGAATGCCCATAAAGAATAAGAGGCTGCGTACACATCTGTTAAGGTAAAACTGCCACGCATAAACAATACCAGTAACATCGGCTGGGCTAACACGGCAATCCCAATCGCGGCAGGCACACCGAGTAATAAAATCATTCGCACGCCCCAGTCCATGGTATCGCGAAAATCAACCGCACTTTGGGAAGAATTGTCTTCTCGATTCACGTGATGGCGAGCAAGTGTCGGTAAAATCACGGTGGAAATGGCGATACCAAATAGACCAAGTGGAAACTCTAATAGACGATCAGAATAATAAAGCCAACTAATAGATCCCGTCATTAAGAAACTGGCAATGACCGTATCAAGTAGCAAGTTGATTTGACTTACGGAAACCCCGAACAAGGCAGGAATCATCAATCGACGAATTTTGGCTACCCCTTCATCATGCCATGCCCATTTTGGTTTTACGAGCAAGCCGGCTTTTTTCAAGAAAGGGATTTGGAATAAAAATTGTAATAAACCACCTAAGAAGATCCCGATAGCAAGGGCAAGATCAGGATTGTCTAATCTTGGCGCGAGGAAAAGTGCAGTTGCAATCATGGCGATATTGAGTAAAACAGGCGAAAACGACATCACGCCAAATTTGCCTATCGTATTTAAAATCGCGCCGGAAAGTGCCACAAAGGTGACGAACCATAAATAAGGAAAGGTGATTTTCAAGAGTAAAGACGCTTGTTCAAATTTGTGCGCATCAGGTCCGTCATTTAGCCAATCGGTAAACCAGCCCATTCCAAAGATCGCCGCCACAACAGGTGAACCTACCATAGCAAGTAAAGTGACAATACTGACTAATCCGCCTAGTGTACCCGATACTTTCCCGATAAATTCTCGGGTTTTAGAAAGATCGCCCGATTTTTGATATTCGGCTAATACGGGTACGAAAGCCTGAGAAAATGCCCCTTCCGCAAATAAACGACGTAAAAAGTTTGGGATACGGTTAGCGAATAGAAACACGTCTGCCGCCGCGCCTGCACCGATTAAATGGGCTATTACCACATCGCGGACTAAACCTAACACACGGGACACTAGTGTCATCCCACTCACGATAATGCCGGATTTTAAAAGTCGTTTACTCAAAATAGGGGTCTCTTCAAAAAAATTTGCCTTAATTGTATAGAATTTTTGTTTTTACGCTATATTCCAACGAAAAAAACTGATAAAATCCTGCCCACATCGTTTGTGTGAGCCAATAGAAAGCGCTTTTTTTAAATAACGATGCTTACTTTCGGTTGTGTCTCACCGAAATCAACACAAATTATTCATTGACAAAAGTATAAAAAATCGGCATATTCTACGCCCTTATTTTGTCATAATCATCTAACAGAAATTTTAGGAGTTTGACCTTGGCTAATATCAAGTCAGCAAAAAAACGTGCGGTTCAATCTGAAAAACGCCGCCAACACAACGCAAGCCAACGCTCTATGATGCGTACTTACATCAAAAAAGTATATGCTCAAGTAGCAGCAGGTGAAAAAGCAGCAGCTGAAGCAGCATTCGTTGAAATGCAAAAAGTTGTTGACCGTATGGCTTCTAAAGGCTTAATCCACGCTAACAAAGCAGCAAACCACAAAGCTAAATTAGCTGCTCAAATCAAAAAATTAGCGTAATTAAAGCATTAAAACAGCTTAAAAATAAAACCGCACTTTGGTGCGGTTTTTGTTTGTCTTAAACCGTCCTGCCACAAACGTCTGATAACAAGCTTGCATTCCCCCCTTTAACCTGTAAACTACCCCACAACTTAAAAATTAATCATAAAACAAACAATAAATGACCAAAAAATCTTTTAAAAAAGCAGATCCGAACTATCAAAAAGAATTAGCCAAATATGGTAATCCGATCCCAAGCAGAGACTACATTCTGCAAATCATCCGTGAAAATAATGCCCCGATGAGTCGGGAGGAAATACTGACCGCACTTTCAATTAAAAGTGACGAACAACAAGAAGCCATGCGTCGTCGCTTGCGTGCCATGGAGAATGATGGACAGTTAGTTTTTACTAAACGTAAACGCTATGCCTTGCCTGAAAAATTAGATTTATTCAAAGGCATGGTCATCGGCCATCGCGAAGGCTATGGCTTTTTACAAGTCGAAGGTAAAAAAGAGGATCTCTTTATTCCTAATCACCAAATGCAACGTGTAATGCATGGTGATTTTGTATTAGCGCAACCTGCAGGCTTAGATCGCCGAGGTCGTCGCGAAGTCCGTATTGTTCGCGTGCTTGAAAGTCGTAAAAAACAAATTGTCGGCCGTTTCTTCTTAGAAAATGGCTTTAGCTATGTGGTGCCTGATGACAGTCGTATCGGACGAGATATTTTAGTCCCTAATGAACACCGAAATGGCGCCAGAATGGGGCAAGTTGTCGTGGTCGAATTGCAAGAACGATCCGCCTCCTTTACTCAACCTATTGGTATCATTAGCGAAATTCTGGGTGACAATATGGCAAAAGGGATGGAAGTGGAGATCGCCCTTCGTAATCATGACATCCCTCACCAATTCCCAAGTGCGGTCGAAAAATACGTTAAAAAATTCACGGAAGAAGTGCCTGAAGAAGCAAAAAAAGGCCGTGTGGATTTACGCAATCTGCCACTGGTTACCATTGATGGCGAAGATGCGCGCGATTTTGATGATGCTGTATATTGCGAAAAAAGCGGTAAAGGCTGGAAACTTTGGGTGGCGATTGCCGATGTCAGCTATTATGTGCGTTTACGTTCTGCATTAGACACTGAAGCTTATAACCGAGGTAACTCCGTTTACTTCCCAAATCGTGTTGTACCAATGTTGCCTGAGATTTTATCGAACGGATTGTGTTCACTGAATCCACAAGTTGATCGCTTGTGTATGGTGTGTGAAATGCACATTTCTGCCAAAGGTAAACTCACGGACTATCGTTTTTATGAAGCGGTAATGAATTCTCATGCACGTTTAACCTATACGAAAGTCGCGGCAATTTTAGACGGCGATGATGAACTTCGCACGCGCTATCAAGGGCTAGTACCACATTTAGAAGAACTGCATCATCTCTATCAAGCATTGCTAAATGCACGCAAACAACGTGGTGCCATCGATTTTGAAACCATCGAAACCAAATTTATTTTCAATGCCATGGGACGAATTGATCGCATTGAACCTGTTGTGCGAAATGATGCGCACAAAATCATTGAAGAATGCATGATTCTTGCAAATATTGCAGCAGCAAACTTTATGGAAAAGCATAAAGAGCCTGCACTCTATCGTATTCATGCCACTCCGAGTGAAGAAAAACTGACGTCTTTCCGTGCGTTTTTAAGTGAATGTGGTTTAAGCCTTGAAGGTGGCATGAAACCGACCACAAAAGATTATGCGAAATTGTTAGAGCAAGTGAAAGATCGTCCGGATCACGAACTCATTCAAACCATGTTGCTCCGTTCATTAAGCCAAGCGGTTTATCATGCGGATAATATCGGCCACTTTGGTTTGGCGTTAGAAGAATATGCACACTTCACTTCCCCGATTCGTCGTTATCCAGATTTAACCCTACATCGTGGGATTAAGTATTTGTTAGCGAAAGAAAAAGGCGCCAAACGTAAAACGACGGATACTGGTGGCTATCACTATTCCTTTGATGAAATGGATTTATTAGGCGATCACTGCTCGATGACAGAACGCCGTGCCGATGATGCCACTCGCGAAGTAGCAGATTGGCTGAAATGTGAATATATGCAAGATCACGTGGGTGCTGAATTTAGCGGAGTGATCTCATCTGTAACGGGCTTTGGCTTATTCGTTCGTTTGGATGATTTATTCATTGACGGCTTAGTCCATATTTCTACTTTAGATAACGACTACTATCAATTTGATGCGGCAAAACAACGTTTAATCGGTGAAAATAGTGGTATGATTTATCGCCTTGGCGATAAAGTCAAAATTCGCGTGCTCGCCGTTCATTTAGAACAAAAAATGGTGGATTTCAGTTTAGTCGAAAGTGCCAGAAAACCTCGTCGCTTGGGCAAAACAGCGAAACAAAAAGCGAAAAAAGTCTTTAAGGAACTGCCACCTAAAGCGTCAAAAAAACGCAAAAGTGCGGTTAAAAATAAAGATGTTTCTAAGAAACCGACTAGAAAACGGAAGAAATAATATTTTTACTGAATATCCACTTCCCCCTCTTTGCTAAAGAGGGAGGATAATGACAAAAAATAATAAACAAGAGAACCCTATGTCAGAAAATATCTATGGTATCCATGCTGTAAACAGCATTTTAGCAAATAGCCCTGAACGTTTAATTGAAGTTTTTGTGCTGAAAGGCCGTGAAGATAAACGCCTGCAACCGTTACTCAATGAGCTCTATGCTTTAGGCATTGCGGTGCAATTTGTAAACCGTCAAACATTAGATAAAAAATCCAATGGTGAAGTGCATCAAGGTGTGATTGCTCGAGTGCAAGAAGCCAAAGAACTGAATGAACATGATTTAGATGAACTTCTTACTCGTAAACAAAATCCTCTTTTATTGGTGCTTGATGGTGTGACAGATCCCCATAACCTAGGAGCCTGTTTACGTACTGCGGATGCAGCTGGTGTGAGTGCAGTTATCGTACCAAAAGATAAATCCGCTCAACTCACTTCTATTGCACGTAAAGTGGCTTGCGGTGCTGCGGAGACCGTACCATTAATTCGTGTTACTAACTTAGCGCGCACTTTGCGAGATCTACAACAAAATCATAATATTTGGGTAGTAGGTACAGCTGGCGAAGCAACAGAAACCATTTACCAAAGCAAACTCACGGGTTCTCTTGCCTTAGTGATGGGGGCGGAAGGTGAAGGCATGCGTCGCCTTACGCGTGAGCACTGCGATCAGCTGATTAGTATTCCAATGGCGGGCTCTGTTTCATCCCTCAACGTTTCAGTTGCGACTGGCGTATGTTTATTTGAAATTGTGAGACAACGTCTAGCCGCCTAAAAACGCGTGAAAAAACGACCGCACTTGATATAAAAAATGCCGACAAATCATTGTCGGCATTTTTGTTATTTTGAAATCGTTTTCCCAAATATCATGGAAAGCACTAAAGTACATAATGCGGGTACAAGCCACGCAAGCCCTTGTGAATAGAGCGGGAAATGAGTCATGATTTGATGTAAACCTTCCGGCAACATATCCAAGTTTTTCAAGCTATCAATTAAACTAAAACAAACTGTCACAAAAATAGTGGTGTAATAGCTCAATCGAATAGAAGGCAATTTATTACGCACAAGCTGTAAAACCACTAACATGATCGCCATTGGGTAAATCAACAATAAGGCTGGAATTGTCACTCGGAGTAATTTTGTTAAGCCATATTGTGAAATAATTGTAGTCATGGCGGTGAAGAAGACGATCCAAAATGGATAGGAAAAACGTGTCGAAAACTTGGAGAAATAATCACCACAAGCACTGGTTACGCCCACTAACGTGGTTAAACTTGCTAAAGTAATAATCCCTGCCATGATCCAGGTTCCCGCCGTGCCGAATAAACTGTTCACATAACGAGAGAAAATTTGGCCGCCATTTGTTGCACCTTGTGCCACAGCATCAGAAGTCGCCCCTAAATAGAATAAGGCAAAATATAAACAACCTAATAAAATGACAGAAACAAAGCCCGCTGAAATCGTATATTGAACAATCTTTTGTGGATTAGTCACATTTTTTGCAGACAACGCCCGTGCAACAATGCCACCAAAGGCAATCGCAGCCAGTACATCCATCGTTTGATAACCACTAATTAATCCTGTAGTTAGTGCTGAATTCTCAGCATAAGCCTGGGAAGGCGCAACAATGTCAGAAAGAGGTGAAACAAAAACCGTGATCCCAACAACGAGTAATAATACCAACAATGCCGGCGTCATCACTTCACCCAGCGTTGAAATAATGGTACTTGGGCGAATCATGAATCCCATCGCGATAATATTAAAGATCACAGAGAAAATCAAACGTGTCGTCGCACTATCTTCAACGAGCCCCAATGGCAACCATGCCATTTCATAAGCGACATTGGTAATTCGAGGCATTGCAAAGGTTGAACCGATGACTAAATAAAGAATGGTTAAAAAGGATACGCCTGCCCACTTGGGTAAGTCCTTAGTCAGTTCTTCGCCACGTCCTAATACTGACACCACAACCAATGTAATAAATGGCATGAGTACGCCTGTTATCACAAACCCTAGCGAAGCCGTTGCCCAATGGTTGCCTGCGGAGTACCCCTCCATCGGTGGGAAAATAATATTTCCCGCGCCTAAAAATAAAGCAAAAATCATCATACCTAGTACGATGATGTCTTTTTTTGAAAACATAAGTATTCTCGAATAAATAAATTTTAAGAATTTTACTATTAAATTGTTTTTTATTCCAAAAATGAAAATAAATTTTGTGAAATAGATCACGAAATCTATCACATTCCGATTAAATCACACATTATCCAATGCCTAGTTTCCCAAAATCAGTAAATTTGTGATAATATCCAGCCTTTATTATTTTTTATTACTTTTTTAGGAGAGAATGAATGAATAAACTGAGTTTGATTCAACAAATTCAGCGTTTTTTCAAATTGGAATCAGCTGGCGGAATTTTATTACTTTTTTCAGCGGTAGTCGCAATGCTATTAGCCAATTCACCGCTCAATCAAAACTATAACGACTTTTTAAACTTACCAGTCAGTATTCAAGTGGGGACTTTTTCTATCGATAAAACCTTAATTCACTGGATCAACGATGGTTTTATGGCGGTATTCTTTGTTTTAGTTGGAATGGAAGTCAAAAGAGAATTATTCGAAGGCTCCCTTTCAAGTTATCAACAAGCAGTTTTTCCTGCGATTGCTGCCGTTGGCGGAATGGTTATTCCTGCCTTGATTTATATTTTTATTGCACAACAAGATCCTACTTTAGCCGATGGCTGGGCTATTCCAATGGCAACAGATATCGCCTTTGCACTCGGGATCATGTCGTTATTAAGTAAACAAGTGCCACTCCCACTAAAGATCTTTTTACTTGCTTTAGCCATTATTGATGACTTAGGTGCCATCGTTGTTATTGCTCTGTTTTTCTCGCACGGTTTAAGTGTACAAGCACTCATCTTTGCTGCAGTTGCTATTATTGTACTTATCGCATTAAACCGCTTTAAAGTGACCGCACTTTGTGCCTATATGGTAGTGGGTACAATCTTATGGGCTTCTGTATTAAAGTCAGGTGTGCACGCTACCCTTGCAGGGGTTATCATCGGATTTTGTATTCCATTGAAAGGCAAAAATGGCGAAACACCATTACACGACTTTGAGCACATTCTTGCCCCTTGGTCATCCTTTGTTATCCTGCCATTATTTGCGTTTGCTAATGCGGGGGTAAGCTTCGATGGCATTGATCTCAACATGCTGACATCACCATTATTGCTCGCGATTTCTCTTGGCTTAATTATCGGAAAACCACTTGGTGTATTTGGTTTCAGCTATCTTTCCGTTAAACTAGGCATAGCAAAACTTCCACAAGGCATCAACTTCAAACAAATTTTTGCCGTGGCGATTTTATGTGGTATCGGTTTCACCATGTCAATGTTCTTAGCCAGCCTTGCCTTCAATGCCGATGCAGGTGAAAGCATTAACGCCCTTTCTCGCTTAGGGATCTTATTAGGTTCTACTGTTTCTGCGATTGTGGGGTATATCGCGTTAAAAGCGACTACAAAACTACCTAGCTAATCACTTCTTACAAAAAAATCCTTTGCTAATTTAACAAAGGATTTTCTTTTTTATTTACAGTAACTATAACAAAACCCCACTCTCAGCTTTGGTAACGTTCATTATAAACAAGCTCTTATAGATATTCCCCAGTCAGGATGAGTCGGGTAGATTAATCCGATATTGAAGGTAGCCTCTGAACTATGTACTTTTTTACGCTAAAGTGCGGTCATTCTTGAAATAATTCTAATTCACGTTCATAATGAACAAACATTCATATTTTATAGACTGAAGCCTTTTTGCTTCATCATTTTCCGATAAGGCTCGCATTATGTCCGATCAACAAACAGACACACAAAACTCTTCAAATAATAAATCTCAACAACGTAAAAAAGGGCTTTCTATTTTTATTCTTTTGCTTCTTCTGATTTCGGTCGGCTCTGTGGCTTATTGGTATTTCTTTATTAAAGGCTTTGAAGAAACGGAAGATGCCTATGTGAGCGGCAATCAGGTGATGATTTCGGCACAAGTAGCAGGAAATATTTCGAAAATTAATGTCGATAATATGGATCCCGTACAAGCGGGCGATGTGTTATTAGAGCTGGATGACACCAACGCCAAATTGAGTTTTGAGCAAGCTAAAAGCAATTTAGCCAATGCGGTTCGCCAAGTTTCGCAACTGAATTACACCGTAAAACAATTAAAATCTGCCGTTCGTGCGAATGAAATTACCCTTGCTCAAGCGCAAGGAAACTTGAACCGTCGAGTACAATTAGTCAAAGATGGCGCAATTGATAAAGAGTCTTTCCAACACGCCAAAGAGGCCGTTGAACTGGCAAAAGCGAACTTAACGACCTCACAAAACCAACTTGAAGCCAATCAAGCCTTATTGTTAGACGGTCCTTTAAGTGAACAACCGCAAATTCAAAGTGCGGTCAGTAATTTGAAACAAGCCTGGTTGAATTTAGAGCGTACGAAAATCCGCAGCCCAATTAAAGGCTATGTGGCTCGTCGCAATGCGCAAGTAGGACAAGCCGTTTCTGTTGGTGGCGCATTAATGGCAGTGGTCACTACCGATCAAATGTGGTTAGACGCCAACTTCAAAGAAACACAATTAACCCATATGCGAATTGGTCAGCCGGTTGAAATTCATTTCGACCTTTACGGCAAAGATAAAACCTTTAATGGAAAAGTCGTGGGAATTGAAATGGGTACGGGTAGTGCATTCTCATTATTACCAACCCAAAATGCAACCGGTAACTGGATCAAAGTGGTGCAACGCGTGCCAGTGCGTATTCAATTAGATCCGCAACAGCTAGCTGAAAATCCATTACGTATCGGTCTTTCTGCGACTGTGAAAGTGAATGTGACCGATAGCCAAGGTGAAACCTTGCGTGACCAAGCGCCAGCTACAACGCTTTATTCCACGAATGTGCTGCAATATGATGAAAGTGCGGTCAATAATTTGATCGAATCTATTATTCGCGACAATAGCTATTAGGTTTCGTTATGCCGCAATCTCATTTCAAGCCGCTACAAGGCGGTGCGTTAGCGATGCTCACATTGGTGCTTTCATTAGCCACCTTTATGCTCGTGTTAGACTCCACCATCGCCAACGTAGCCATTCCAACTATTGCTGGTGATTTGGGGGCATCGTCGAGTCAAGGAACCTGGGTGATCACCTCGTTTGGTGTGGCAAATGCTATTTCAATTCCGATTACAGGCTGGCTAGCAAAACGTTTTGGTGAAGTGCGGTTATTTTTAATCTCAACCTTATTATTCGTGTTGGCCTCTTGGCTTTGTGGCATTTCACACAGTTTGGAAATGTTGATCGTTTTTCGTGTCCTTCAAGGTGCAGTAGCGGGTCCCATCATTCCCCTTTCTCAAAGTTTATTATTAAATAACTACCCGCCAGAAAAACGCGGAATGGCATTAGCTTTTTGGTCAATGACGATCGTGGTCGCCCCGATTTGTGGGCCTATTTTAGGCGGTTGGATCAGCGATAATATTCACTGGGGTTGGATTTTCTTTATTAACGTTCCGATTGGGCTTGCCGTTGTCTTAATCAGTTGGAAAATTTTAGAAGGCCGAGAAAGCAGAATTTCTCATCAACCTGTTAACACTGTCGGACTGATTTTGTTAGCGCTCGGTGTGGGTGCATTGCAATTAATGCTGGATCAAGGTCGTGAGCTAGATTGGTTTAATTCCACTGAAATTATGGTGCTTACCATTATCGCGGCGGTAGGTTTAATCGCCCTCATTATTTGGGAACTCACAGACGATAATCCGGTTGTGGATGTCTCCTTATTCAAATCTCGAAATTTCACCGTAGGTTGTGTTTCAACCAGCCTTGCTTTCTTGGTGTATTCAGGGACGGTCGTGCTTATCCCGCTTCTACTCCAACAGGTTTACAACTATACAGCAACATGGGCGGGGCTTGCGGCTGCGCCAGTTGGATTATTGCCGATTCTACTTGCGCCGATTATCGGGAAATTCGGCAATAAAATTGATATGCGGATTTTAATTACCGTCAGTTTTATGGTTTATGCGCTGACCTTTTATTGGCGAGCCGTGACCTTTGAACCAGAAATGACCTTTATGGATGTGGCATTACCGCAATTTGTGCAAGGGTTAGCGGTCGCCTGTTTCTTTATGCCGCTGACAACCATTACCCTTTCAGGTTTACCACCCGAAAAAATGGCTTCGGCATCGAGCTTATTTAATTTTCTCCGAACTCTTGCCGGCTCAATAGGCACATCACTTACTACTTTTATTTGGTATAACCGCGAAGCCGTGCATCACACGCAACTCACGGAAGTCATTAATCCATATAATCCGATTTCCCAACAATTCTTCCAAACTATGGGAAGTTTTGGTTTAAGCGAAGAACAAACGGCATCATATCTTGCCAGACAAATCACCGCCCAAGGATTTATCATCGGTGCCAATGAAATCTTCTTAGTCTCTGCGATAACATTTATTTCCTTGGTTGTTCTCATTTGGTTTGCTAAACCACCTTTCAGCAGCAAACATTAAAACACCCGAAAAAATAACCGCACGTTGATGATATTCAAAAGTGCGGTTAGTTTTTCTAGCCTTTTGCCAAGATGTCTTTTAGGAATCTCGCAGTATGCGAACCTTTAACTTTGGCGACTTCTTCCGGTGTACCTGTCGCGATGATTTTACCACCACCGCTACCTCCTTCTGGGCCGAGATCCACAATCCAGTCTGCGGTTTTAATCACATCTAAGTTGTGTTCGATCACCACGATGGTATTGCCTTGATCGCGTAAACGATGTAACACCTCGAGAAGTTGTTTAATATCGGCAAAATGCAGACCAGTTGTCGGTTCATCCAAAATATAAAGGGTTTTACCGGTATCGCGTTTTGAAAGCTCTGTTGCCAACTTAACGCGTTGTGCCTCACCACCTGAAAGTGTGGTAGAAGACTGACCTAAACGAATATAGGACAAGCCAACATCCATCAAGGTTTGTAGTTTACGCGCAATCATTGGGATCGCATCAAAAAACTCACGGGCTTCTTCAACCGTCATATCCAACACTTGGTGAATGGTTTTACCTTTGTATCGGATCTCCAAAGTTTCACGGTTATAGCGTTTACCTTTACATTGATCACAAGGTACATACACATCCGGCAAGAAGTGCATTTCAACTTTAAGCACACCGTCACCTTGGCATGCTTCACAACGACCACCACGCACGTTAAAGCTAAAACGTCCTGGGTTATAACCACGTGCGCGCGCTTCTGGTACGCCCGCAAATAACTCACGAATTGGCGTGAATAAGCCCGTATAAGTCGCTGGGTTAGAGCGCGGTGTACGGCCGATCGGGCTTTGGTTAATATCGATCACTTTATCGAAATACTCCAAGCCTTCAATGGATTTATAAGGCGCAAAATCCGTTTTTTCCGCACGATTTAAAGCATTTTGAGCCAGTGGGAATAAGGTATCATTGATTAGCGTTGATTTGCCTGAACCTGATACCCCCGTGATACAAGTAAATAAGCCCACTGGAATTTCTAAATTCACGCCTTTCAGGTTATTCCCTGTCGCGCCTTTTAATTTTAAAAGTTTGCTTTTATCAAGTGCGGTTCGTTTTTTCGGAATTTCGATTTTTTCTTCACCCGATAAGAACTTACCTGTAATTGAATTTGGGTTTGCCATAATCTCTTTGGCTGTGCCTTGTGCGATCACTTGGCCACCGTGTACACCTGCCCCCGGGCCAATATCAATAATATGATCGGCTTCTCGAATGGCGTCTTCATCATGTTCCACCACGATCACGGTGTTACCCAAATTGCGCAAGTGAATCAGCGTATTTAACAGACGTTCATTATCGCGTTGATGCAAACCGATAGAAGGCTCATCCAACACATACATGACGCCCACTAATCCCGCACCAATTTGGCTAGCTAGTCGAATACGTTGCGCTTCACCACCCGAAAGGGTTTCGGCAGAACGAGAAAGGGAAAGATAATTCAAGCCCACATTCACTAAAAATTCTAACCGCTCTCTGATCTCTTTCAGGATTTTTTCTGCAATTTGTGCTTTTTGACCGGTTAAAGTAAGCCCTTGGAAAAATTCAAGGCTTTCACCAATGCTTTTCTCTGAAATTTGTGGCAAGTTAATATTACCGATATATACGTTACGAGCTTCTGGACGAAGACGCGAGCCACCACAATCTGCACAAGGGCGATTGCTGATATTTTTCGCCAATTCTTCGCGCACAGACATGGATTCCGTTTCTTTGTAACGGCGCGCCATATTATTCAAAATCCCTTCAAAAGGATGTTTGCGGATCACCACATCGCCACGGTCGTTCATGTATTGGAATTCAATTTCTTCCTTGCCTGAACCGTGCATCACAATATCTTTAATTTTTTGTGACAAATCTTCGTATGGCGTTTCAATATCAAATTTATAATGCTTCGCCAACGAGGTAAGCATTTGATAGTAATAGAAATTGCGACGATCCCAACCTTTCACCGCACCACCTGCGAGGGAAATGCTTTCATTTTGCACCACACGGCTTTCATCAAAGAACTGCTGAACACCTAAGCCATCACAAGTCGGACACGCCCCTGCCGGGTTATTAAATGAGAATAAGCGAGGCTCTAATTCGGGCACGGAATAACCACAATGCGGACAAGCAAAGTTTGCCGAGAAAACTAATTCTTCAGCCTTAGGATTATCCATATCAGCCACCACAGCCGTACCACCAGAAAGCTCCAAAGCCGTTTCAAAAGATTCTGCTAAACGTGTGGCTAAATCTGACCGCACTTTAAAACGGTCCACCACCACTTCAATGGTATGTTTTTTCTGTAAAGCAAGTTCTGGCGGATCAGATAAATCACAGATTTCACCATCAATTCTTGCACGAATATAACCTTGTGCCGCCAAGCTATCTAACAGCTTAACATGCTCACCTTTACGATTTTTCACCACCGGCGCAAGCAACATCATTTTGCTTTCTTCAGGCAAGCTTAGGACTTTATCCACCATTTGGCTGATGGTTTGTGCCGTTAATGGCACATCATGTTCCGGACAGCGTGGTTCCCCTACGCGAGCAAACAGCAAACGCAAGTAATCATAAATTTCGGTGATAGTCCCCACGGTTGAACGCGGGTTATGAGAAGTGGATTTTTGCTCAATAGAAATCGCCGGCGACAAACCCTCAATTGAATCTACATCCGGTTTTTCCATCAAAGAAAGGAACTGACGCGCATAAGCAGAGAGCGATTCCACATAACGGCGCTGCCCTTCCGCATAAAGCGTATCAAATGCTAAAGAAGATTTGCCCGAACCGGACAAACCTGTAATCACAATTAATTTATCGCGCGGAATGGTTAAATTGATGTTTTTGAGGTTGTGAGTTCTAGCCCCACGAATGTCGATAGTATCCATAAAAAAAGCGATTGCCTTAAGAAAATAAATTCAAAAATTGCGACCATTATCGCATATTTCAATATCTGTGCAAATATCCAGTTAATTTTTATGGATCTTTTGTTTCTTTTAAGGCAAAATAACCAAAATTTTTCACCTTATTTCTAAAATATAGAGGATTCTATGGCAGGTATTAATAAAGTAATCATCGTGGGTAATTTAGGTAATGATCCTGAAATCCGCACGATGCCAAATGGCGAAGCGGTAGCAAATATCAGTGTGGCAACAAGTGAAAGCTGGACAGATAAAAACACAGGCGAACGCCGTGAAGTGACCGAATGGCACCGTATCGTGTTATATCGTCGTTTAGCAGAAATTGCAGGTCAATACTTACGCAAAGGTTCACAAGTTTATGTTGAAGGTCGTTTAAAAACCCGTAAATGGCAAGATAACAATGGCCAAGATCGTTACACCACTGAAATCCAAGGTGATAACTTACAAATGTTAGGTGGTCGCAATCAAGATATGGGCGGCTTTGCACCTGCACAATCAGCACCACAACCAAGCTATCAATCTCGTCCAGCACAATCTGCGCCAGCTCCACAAGCTGAGCCACCAATGGACGCATTTGATGATAACATTCCATTCTAAATTGTATTAATACAAGATTATCAATACGAAGAGAGACCTTTCATTGAAAGGTCTCTTTTTTATCTCTCATTTTGACATCAATTATTCGTGCGCCTTATCTCGCTCAAGCACTAAAACACAATAAATACTCAATTTATTGCACAGCATCCGAATCTAATATATCTTTATTTGAATACTGGAAAATAGTATAAATATCAAGGAGAACATATCTTAGATAAGCAACATTACTAGAAACAGAAAAAAGAACACGATGTATCTTTGCTTTATTTCCTTTGAACATCTTCAGGAGTAAGAATATATGGAAAATTTTAAACAAATTCTTTCGAAATTATCTGTTATTTTTTTATTGTTCTATTCGAAAAATATATTTTCCATGACACAAACAGAAATCCAATTGGAAAAAGCCTATTTAGCAGAAATGATTGATATTGCATCTGAAATTATGGAGAAAAAACAATCTATTGATCCTGATTCATTGCAATATAAACGTAGGAATATCAAGGTTCTTACTCATACAAACATGAAAAATGGTTATACAAGCTACACTTTGGAAAAATCAAAGGTTCATTTGGTTGTACCTAAAGAGTTAAAACAGAATACGAAACTTAATCTCTATTGGGATGAAAGCAAAGGCTCAATAAATATCCTATTTGACAAAGATGAATTGACAAACTACTTTCATCTGAACCTTAAAAAAAGTGAGGAAAAATCAGAAACATTGAGAACAGTTTTTGATGAAACCACATATTTTTTCACTTCCTATGAATTTTCTATCGATAAATACCCTAACGTTACCGTTGAGTTTCGTCTCTACCATTCACCCAGTACGACATTCAGATTGGACTACCCGACTGAATTTACGCGGATTTTGATTTATAGAAAAATGTAACAGACGATGTTTCCTTATACCGTTTCTAACTTGGGCGACATTGTTCCACTACCGACCGCTCTTTGCCCCTCAAAAAAGAACCTAGACACCTAATTTTAGGTTCGGATTATTATTCAATTTTGTTATAACTAAAAATCAGTACATATATTTAACAATTCTTTCGGTTTTGCTATGCGGTTTGCTACATTTTTACCGTCTTATTTTCACTAGAGGTACAATTATGCAGCATCGCGATCTTTATCCCCACGAAATCTTACAAGATGTTATTGATAAAAGTTATGCTAAGTCGGAAGGACACCTAAAAACACTGGCTATTTTAAGTTTTTTAGGTGGCGGTTATGTGAGTTTTGGTTATATGGCCTATTTAAAAGTCGTGAGCGGTATTCCTCCAGAGTGGAGTGGCCTATCAACATTACTTGGTGCGGCCGTGTTTCCTATTTGTTTGATTTGTATTCTAATCGGTGGTGGTGAATTAGCCACGGGAAATATGATGATGATGGCATTAGGCCGTTTAACAAAAAGAGTAAGCCTTAAAAAATTATTTCGTAACTGGATTGTAGTGAGTTTGGGCAATCTGCTCGGTGCGCTGTTTATGGCATATTTCTTAGGGCATTATGTCGGTTTATCAGAAGGGGCCGCCTCAGCTAAAACCATTGCTATCGCCGAAGCTAAAGTGCAAATGGATTTTGGTCGCGCCTTTATTTCTGCTATTGCCTGTAACTGGATGGTCTGCATGGGTATTTGGTTCTATTTTGGTGCCAAACAAACCTCCGGTCGTATCCTAGCCATATGGTTCCCAGTGATGATTTTTGTGCTTATCGGATTACAACACTTTGTCGCTAATATGTTTATTATTCCTGCCGGGATTTTTGCTGGTGCTAATGTAACTTGGAGCCAATTCTTCTTCAATATGATTCCTGTCTTTTTAGGCAATGTCACGGGTGGTGCAGCATTTGTCGGCGCATCTTATCTTTATGCCTATCGTCACTTATTAAAAGAAGATTATTGTATTTAGTAAACGAAAATCTGCCCGCACTTTATAATAAAAATCCCCTAAATTCTGAATCTAGGGGATTTTTGCTTTAAATAATATGTTATCTATTTCAAACCTTTTTTAACCAAATCTTCATAACCGCCATGGTTGGTTACATTGGTATAGCCTGCATTTTTCAGCTCAGTGAGTGCAGCTTCGGCACGGCGACCACTACGACAGTAAAGGTTGATCGGTGCATCTTTATCTGAGCCAATCGCTTTAACACCTTCAATGATTTTATCATGTGGAATATTCACCGCATCTTGTAAATGACCTGCGTTAAATTCCTCGGCTGAACGCACATCAATCCAAACACCTTTTGCTTTTTCCGGTTGTACTGCACTTTGTTCTGTTTGTGGCGCAGTATTCGCAGAAGCAAAAAAAGGTACAGCAATGGCTGCCGCAGAAAGTACCGCTGTGAATAATTTTTTCATTATTCAATCTCCTATTAAATAGAAATAATATATTTACCTAAATAAATTTAGGGGGTATGTAAAACTAATTGCCATCATACGCCTAAATATAAAGATAATAAACTGTAAATAAAGTAAAAATTAAGTAAAATTTTCGTAAAATTTAACCGCGCTTTGTAATATTTACCTTAGTTAACACATCAATCTCTCTAAACCTTATTATTCATTATTTCTGATTAGTAAAAGATGTTGTTCATAAAGTAGTATTTTTCACACAAAGATTTAACCGTACAATCTGCCCCATCAAATAACGAGGAGAAAATTATGAAAAAAATGCCTGTATTGTTTGTTGGGCATGGTAGCCCGATGAACGTGTTAGATAAAGAAAATCCGTTCAATCAGAATTTCAGCCTAATTACACAAAACTTTCCAAAACCAAAAGCCATTTTGATGATTTCAGCGCATTGGTACAGCAGCCGTTTGCAGGTGACATCAGGTGAATACCCTGAAATGATTTACGATTTCTACGGTTTTCCTGATGAACTCAGCCAAGTGCAATATCCTGCGCCCGGTTCGCCTGAGTTAGCAAAGCAAGTGCAGTCATTATTACAGCCAGAAAATGTTGAGCTAAATCCAACGCGTGGTTTTGATCATGGTGCATGGGCGGTGTTGAAATATCTCTATCCCAATGCCGATATTCCTGTGGTGCAACTTAGCCTTAACCGTTTGCAATCGGCAGAATGGCATTTCAATTTGGCGAAAAAATTATCTGCTTTGCGCGAACAAGGTGTGTTGATTATTGGCAGTGGCAATATTGTGCATAATCTAAGAGCGATAAGCTGGGAACATATTGATCAAATCGGCGCGGGTTATGACTGGGCGTTTGCTTTCCGTGAAACAGCCAATCAGGCGATTGCGACACAAGATGATGAAACTTTGGTGCATTATGACCAGTTAGGTGAAAAAGCCGAGCTTTCTGTGCCTACGCCAGATCATTACTTGCCATTGCTGTACATCATGGCATTACGCGAACCGCAAGACGATATTACGTTTTTCAACGATAACCTGATTGCAGGATCGCTCAGCATGACGTCGGTTTTAGTGGGGGAAAATTAGAAGATAAAGATTCTGTTGTGTAGCTGTTCTCTTGTCAATGTGCGGTTTATTTTAGATTTTTATTCTAACGGATAGGTTACATTCCCCTAATGCCTGTTAGATTTAAGATAAATTGATAAAAGTACAAAAAAAGCACAAGAGATTGATTACAAGAATGGCTATTTCCACTCTCCGTAACATACAAAAATTCACATATTCCGAATTTTTTATTGCAATCTAAAATCTAATGAATTAGAATTCTCTCGTTGTGTATTTTCTGATAGTCATCAGTGAAGTATATAGATTCATTTGAATCGGGAGAAATCCTAACAATCTTAGGGGCTATGCGCATATTTGAGTTTGTTCATTAGTTCAAATAAATAGTATCAGTCCTATAGCTTGCCCGATGACGAGGCAAGCTGTTCAAGGTTAGGGGTTGAGAATGCTAAAGCAGGCTTGTTATTTAGATGACACTACCGAGTTTAAAGCATTGGGCTTTAGAGGGAGTAGGAATAACAAGAGGAATATTTATGAAATATTACCAACAACACAACCTTTTGCATTCGTTAATCAAAAAACAACGCCGAAACAATACATCAAAGAAAAAGAAAACAAAACAAAAGAAAAATTTTCTTCAATGTCTGTTACTTTTACTTGAGTATATTACTAAGATTGCCAACTTAATTGATAAATTGTTGGATCTTTTTTGGAATTTTTTTTGATTTGAAAACCCCTAAATTTTAAAGAGCAATGTTATGTTACCCAAAGCACTTAAACTAATTAGGCAATATAATAAAATCAAACAGAAAGATATGGCTTTTTTGCTTGATATTTCACCATCTCATTTATCTGAAATTGAATCTGGTAAAAATACAATTTCAATAGAAATCTTAGATAAGTACTCATCAATATTTGAAATTAAAACATCTCAAATTCTACTTTTTTCTGAACAGTTAGAAAATGAAAAACCATTTAGCAAGGCTATCCGTGCATTTGTTGCTGATAAGATACTTAGAATAATGGAATGGAAAGTTTCACAAGATGAAAAAAAAGTTTAAGAAGCTACATATTACCCAGACCAAAGAATATGAACTGACACAAAGTCCTTTTTTTAAACTATATTCTGTTGATAAATTATTGAATATACTAAAAGTTGAACGAGAAATTTTAGAGGATATTCTTAATTTTCCTGGTAATTATTACACGTTTAAAACCTCCAATGGAAGAAATATTCAAACCCCAAGCAAAGACCTATCGTTATATTTAATCCACAATTGTATAGCAAATCATCTTCGAGCAATTATAACGCCAGATTATCTTTTTTCAGATAAGAAAAATTGTACAGTATATGATAATGCAAGTGTACATTTAGGATGCGATATATTATTAAATATCGATATATCTAAATTCTTCCCATCTACCACTTATATAAAAGTATTTAAATTTTTTCGATATAGACTACTTTGTTCTACTGAAATAGCTGACATATTAGCTCATCTTTGCACCATAAACGACCATATCCCTACAGGAAGCCAAATTAGTATGAGGTTGGCTTTCTTAGTAAATCAGGGGCTATTTAATGATTTATATAATCTTGCAATTTCAAAAAATATAAAAATGAGTTTATGGGTTGATGATATATCATTCTCAGGGGCTGAAGTTACTCCAACCTTTAAATATAAAGTTTATAAAATCATTGAAGAATATGGTTTTAAAGTGAGTGAACATAAAACAAAATTGAGTTATAAAGGGCAACCAAAGTCTGTGACAGGTATTTTTATTGATGGAGATAAATCTATTGGAGCTAATGAACATTACAAGAAACGAAGAGTATTATTCAAAAAATGGAAAGATGCTTGTAAGAAAAAGACTTTCAATAAAAAACAATTCCAACGAATAAAAGCACTAAGAATACAAATTTTAGGATTATTAAATTATCTAAATCATTTTGAACCATCTTCAAAAAATTATATCAATATTATTGAAAATGACTTTAAAAAAATTAAAAATAAATTTTTATATAAAATATAAATTGAAAATAATGAAAAATACCTTAAAACAAACACTATTCTAATGCCTTATTAATCTAACTCCGGCATAAAAAAGACAATCTTTTAGATTGTTTTTTTCATTCAATTATTTCTTCGCAGGCTCTACCTCACCCACAGCTTTTTGAGATTTCTCATCCATTTCCACTTTAATATTGTGGTCCACCACCACATTCATATTAATGGTGATGCCTTCCTTTGGTGTGTCCAATTGAATGGTTGGTGTGCAAGCTGTAAGTGTAAACATTGCCGCAAAAATAAAAAAGTGCGGTTGAAATTTAAGGTGTTTTATCATTTGTCTTTGTCTAATTTCTTATAAAGTTTATATTGCAGATTTTGTTCAAATTGCGAGCCGTAGTCAATCATATTCCACAATTCAAACATATTTTCTTGGTGCGTATAATTTAACGTTATCGGATTATTGGTTCGCTTGGTTGGATTAAATCCACTAATGCTCGCACGCAACGTCATTTGCCCTTTAGGATCGAGCGTCACAGCTGCATGGGAATTTTGCAGTTCCATTTCTTTTAATAAATCCACCAGAATATTTTCTGTCCAACCGCCTTTTTTCAGCCCTTTCACCATTTCATCGGTTAATTTGATGGATACATTCCCCACTTGTTCCAATGTGCCATTACAAATCAAACATTCCTTATGTCCCAGCCAAAATGGCATTACTGCATTGGCACGGCCGGTTAAGCTTACTTGATTATATTGTGCTAAAGCTAATACTTGGGCTAAATCAATATTGGTAAAAGAAAGCGTCGCCATTTTGCTTTGAGGGAAACTGAGCTGAGGCACCGTCAAAACACCATCAAATAAGGAAAGTTTCACATTTCTCAAGGTAAGCGGATTTTTCATGGTATTCGGATAACGCCCAAACAAATCCAATTCTCCATTTGCGACGGAAAGCGCACCATAGCGAATATTGTGAGTCGAAATATGGATTGGTTTGCTCGAAGCCACTTGCAATGCCTCGTTTTCATAATTCATTGGGAAACGAATATTCAAGCCATAAATCTCACCATCTGGCATGGTGATTTTACCGTTTTTCAGGTTCAGCTCCCCCTTCATCTTCACGCCATTGCCATTGATTGCGAATTCACTTTGTCCTTTAATGCTGCCCTCATGAATTATCCAATTCCATTGTTGAGGGAAAAGTGATTGGAATACTTTTGCAGATTGTTCTTTCCAGCTAATTTTGCCTGAAAGTGCAGTATTCTGATACACGGCTGATACATCCAACGGACCAAGTTCACCCGCTTTTAAATCCCCTGCCAGATTGAAATGATTGATGCTTTTCCCTTCAATACCTAAACCGAAAATCGGTGAAACAAAACGACCGCCATAAGCCAATTCAACCCAATCCGTTTTTGCTTGTAACAAACCACGAATATGCTCTTTTTCATAATCCCAGCGAAGTCGGTCTTTGAGTTCCAACGAAAGCGGTGCCATTTTCACCTCTTTCATTTTTACTTCATTAGAACGTGCAGAAAGCTGATTTAATTCAATGTGATCCGCTTCCCAAAAGCCTTTTCCTTCCATTTTGACTGGCGTATTTAAGGATTTCCAGTTTGCACTGCCATTGATTGTCCAATCCCAACGGTTTGTCGCTTGTTTTTCCACAGACTGTAACTTATGTTCTTCATCTCGGAAGTCAAACACGGTTTTAATACCGGCAATAAACTCGTGGGCGTTTCCGTCTAATTTTAAATTGAGATTTTCAAACTGCGGGGTTGTGCCATTCAACGTTGCTTGCAAACGCCCTTCTAAGCCGTAACGACCGATAATAATGTCATCTAACGGTAAACGAACATGCAATTTGGTATCGGGTTGCACAGTATCCATTTTAAAGACCGACCCCGGATAAAAATACACCACGGGATGCGTAAAAATCCCGCCAAAATGATAAGTTAAATTGGTGAGTGCCACAGTCGAGTTATAACGCAAATCCCCGCGAGTTTTCAGCTCAAAATCCAATTCATTATTGTCATCACCCCCACCGATTTCACCATTTTTTCCTGAAATCACGATCTCCCCTTTGCCCATTTCACCAAAGGTTTGCAAGATCACGTTCATATCAATGCTTAATGGCAACAAGCCTTCTGCCGCACGGTGAATAGATAAGCCAAGGAAGCCTTTAATCGGTTGATAGCTGTCAAAGGTCCAATAAAATTTCCCCCATGAAATATCCAAACCGTCTTTGGTGAAGACGAAAGGCACATCCAACAACGGCGAATTTGCCGTTAAATCTTGAACATTTAACTGACCATCCGCACCTTGCCACGACACTTTTGCCTCGCCTTTTGTGACGGCTAGTTCTGGGTTATTCCAATTGAATAAAACATTTCCTTGTTGAGGAAGTTGAGAAAGATCGGGCTCAAAATTTGCAGTGAAATGAAGATCGTAGTTTTTATCGCCCGCTTGTTTAATATCGGTATTGCCCGTCCATTGGAAGATCCCATCTCTCAGCGTAACAGTGGATTGATGATGCAGCTCAAGCCCATCATTATTCGCTTGGGCTTCGAGTGCTAATTGGTTGCCGTTATAGTTTGCGTCTAACGCCCAATCAGCTGATAAGAAAGGTTTTAAAGCCCCTTGTGTCAAGGCTTCGGCATCCGTTAATTGAAAGTGTTTAACGTTAACGTGGGAAATCGGTAATGCCGCCCAAAGTGCGGTCAAATTTGGTGGTGTTTTTTCAGCATTATCACTGGGTAAATGGGTTAAACAATCATAATTCAAGCTAGCCTTTTCAACATCAAGACTATGCGTATTCCACCAAGTCACCTGAGTATTATTCAGGTTTACAAGCGTACATTGATCTGTTTTCACTTTTAACTCTGGCAGCGTTAAACCTGTTGTTTCCCATTGCCAATCATCGGCTAATTCAATGTGATAATGCGGCGCTAAAAAATGATTAGTTAGTTGCGCTACACGTTTTGGGGTCGCAAAAACGCGTACTAAGCCAACGCTTACTACAATTAACAGCAACAAAATAATCAACGCCCACAGGCAACGCTTTCGCATAGTTTCCCCAATTACGCGATAAATAAATGAACAGAGGCGTATTCTATCCTATCTCGCCCCAAATAGCTCAACCAACTTATCTCCAAAGAAATAAAACACCAATCCAAAGGCAACAATGATTAATCCGATGAGTTTCGTGATATTTACTTCTCGGATCGGCATACCAATAAGACCAAAATGATCGATAGTTGTTGCCGTAATTAATTGTCCAACGATGATAAAAAATAACATCGCAGTAATCCCCAATTTAGGTGCAAGCAAAACGGTTGTGAACACAACAACTGCGCCGAGTACCCCTCCAATTAATTTCCACCAAGGTTGTGATGGGATCGTGGATAGATTGCCCCATAAATCAGTTTTAGCCAATGCGATAAAAAAGAGAAAAATCGTGCCTACCGCAAAAGAAATAAAGGTGGCAATCACCGCTTCGCCACTCATGGCTTTCGCTAATTGCGTATTAATCGCTGATTGCGTGGCGAGTGCTACGCCCGCCGCTAAAGCGACGATGAGATAAACAAAAAACATCGAAACTCCCAACATAAAATTTGGTTTATTTTAACCTTTTCTAATTTGCCGTGAAATGCTTTCTATTCGGCAAAAATCATCCCAAAATCAACCGCACTTTGTACTTAATTCACAAATACCTCAAAAGTTGTAAGTCATCTTACCTGTTTATTTGATCTTGATCACTATTTGACTATTCTTTATTTGACGCTAATCTTCAAATCCATACACTAAGCTCCATTCGGAGCAATCGTTTGCGTAATGCGTATTGAAAGCAAAATAGACTGATTTTATCAACTCAATGGGAGGAATATCCATGACCCACATTATCGTTGCAACGCACGGTAAGTTTTCTGAAGAAATCGTCAATTCCGCCGCTATGGTGTATGGCGAAGATGAAAACTGCCATGTCGTGACTTTCTTACCGGGTGAAGGCGGTGAGCATTTAATCGAGAAATACAATGCGATTATTGCCACGCTGCCTGAAAATGAACCGGTGCTCTTTTTGGTCGATTTATTTGGTGGTAGCCCTTATAACGCGGCAAGCCGAGTCGCCAGTGAAAGAGATAATACCGATATCGTCACCGGCATTAATCTACCGATGTTGCTAGAAGTGCTTGATGCTAAAGATGGCGCTAGCTTAGATGAATTGATAGAAACCGCGAAAGAAGTCGGGGTCGCTGCTGTGAAATCCTTCCGTCAACCTAAAGAAAGCAAGCCTGCTCCAACGCCAGCTGCTAAACCAGCTGAAGCACCAAAAACCGCTCCAAATCCAACCGCACTTTCTGGCAATATGAACATTTCCTTATTGCGTATTGATAGCCGTTTAATCCACGGTCAAGTGGCAACCTCTTGGGCGAAAGCAGTGAAATGCGAAGCCATTTTTGCGATAAATGATGATGTGGCGAACGATGCGCTTCGTCGTGATTTATTACTTCAAATCGCGCCTGAACATTTAAAAGCTTATGTGATTCCTGTGGAAAAAGCCATTAAAGTGTATCACAACCCGAAATATGCGGGAAAAAACATTCTTTGGTTAGTGACTAATCCAACAGATATCGTGCGCTTAATCGAAGGCGGTGTGAAAATTGATAAAGTCAACGTGGGCGGTATGACGTTCCGTGAAGGCGACAAAATGCTTTCCCAAGCAGTTGCTGTCAATCCAACTGATGTGGCGGCATTTAAACAGCTTTTAGATAAAGGCGTGGAATTAAGCTTACAACAAGTGGCGAGCAGCCCGAAATCAATGCTCACACACAAAGAGCTTGATGCGATTCAATTTTAATTACGAGGACAATTCATTATGACAACAATGGAAATTATTTTAGTCACGCTCGTTGCCGCCATTTGCGGTATGGGGAGTGTATTGGACGAACGTCAAACCCATCGTCCTTTAGTTGCTTGTACCCTAATCGGCTTAGTATTAGGTGATTTAGAAACCGGTATTATTGTCGGTGGTACCCTTGAATTAGTGGCATTAGGCTGGATGAACGTGGGTGCAGCAATGGCACCAGATGCGGCATTAGCCAGTGTGATTGCAACGATTCTCGTCATCAAAGGCGGCCAAGATAAAGGGAGCGCATTAGCGATTGCAATTCCGGTAGCGGCAGCAGGTCAAGTATTAACCATCTTCGTTCGTACTTTAACTATCTTCCTTCAACATAAAGCCGATGATTTTGCCGCAAAAGCGAACTTCCGTGGCATTGAATTCTGTCACTTTAGCGGTCTTGCGTTACAAGCGTTACGTGTGGCAATTCCAACCTTCTTCGTTGCATTAGTGGCAGGTACGGATACGGTGACCGAAGCATTGAACGCGATTCCTGAAGTAGTCACTCGCGGTTTACAAATCGCCGGTGGCTTTATCGTGGTCGTCGGTTATGCGATGGTAATCAATATGATGCGTGCAGGCGCATTAATGCCATTCTTCTTCTTAGGCTTCGTGATCGCCTCTTTCACCAATTACAACCTTGTAGGTCTCGGTATTTTAGGCACATGCTTAGCGATGATTTATATTCAATTAAACCCACGTTTCCATCAATCTACTGCACCACAAGCAGTTGCAAAACGTGAATTAGCTGACGATGAACTTGAAGGACTATAAGGAAGAAATTATGACTGAACAAACTAAAAAATCATTAACAAAAGGCGATATTCGTAGCACTTACTGGCGTTCAACTTTCTTGCTAGGTTCCTTCAACTTTGAACGTATGCAAGCAATGGGTTTCTGTGTATCGATGATCCCAGCCATTAAACGTCTTTACAGCAAAAAAGAAGATCAAGCAGCGGCATTAAAACGCCACTTAGAATTCTTCAACACCCAACCTTGGGTAGCATCATCTATCATTGGTGTTACTGCGGCGATGGAACAAGAACGTGCGAACGGTAACGATATTGATGACTCAGCAATCAGCGGGGTGAAAGTCGGTTTAATGGGCCCATTAGCCGGTGTGGGTGACCCAATTTTCTGGGGAACATTACGTCCTGTATTGGCCGCACTTGGTGCAGGTTTAGCCATTACCGGTAGCCTTTTAGGGCCATTACTTTTCTTCATCGGTATCAACCTTTGCCGCGGCTTAACCCGTTGGTATGGCTTTAAATATGGCTATGAAAAAGGCACCACCATCGTTAACGATATGGGCGGCGGTCGCTTACAAAAATTGACGCAGGGGGCATCTATCCTCGGTCTCTTTGTCATGGGCTCACTGGTATCGAAATGGACAAGTATTAATATTCCATTAGAACTTTCCCGCTATAAAAACCAAATGGGCGAAGAAGTGGTGACCACCGTACAAAGCGTGTTAAACGATCTTCTCCCTGGCCTTGCAGCGTTAGGTTTAACCTTCTTATGTATGTATTTATTACGTAAAAAAATCAACGCCATGTACATCATCTTCGCCTTATTCGGCGTAGGTATTTTAGGCTATCATTTTGGTGTGTTAGCGTAATATATTATGATATTGCCTTCCCTCTTTCGCTTGAGGGAAGGCAAATTTTTTAGCATGACATATAAATCCTATGAACTGGAAAGATCTCATCAAGCCACCACCGGCTGAAGGCTATATTAAAAATTCATCCAATTTAGTGACCGCACTTTTTGTTCTGGCGGGCATTCTTTATTACCCCACTAATGGCTATGGCGCCGTCATCGCTTTAATTGCCGCATTAATTGTATTAATCGGACAAAAAATGCTGATTGCTCAAACCAATAAAGATTTCACTGAAATGCAATTAGCCGAGAAGCAATTCCAAGAAACCCAAAACAGTGATTACCTTCGCTTTATTGAAGCTCGTGCCACCCAAATGTTGCGCGACAACAAAGTCCTTTCCGAAAAAGGCAAAAAAGAGTTAGAGAGATTACTGTCTGTCGTCAAAACACATTTAAAGGTATAATGCTGCCAAATTTATATTTGGAAAATATCCTTTAAAGATGAGACATACAAAGAAACTCATTACTCTTGCGGGAATTGCCGCATTTGTCAGCTATTGGTTTTATCTGCCAACTTATCCGGTATATCCGAAGAGTGATCATTATGATCCTGATACACAAACTTTCTATAATGCAGAACCTCAACGCGCACCAATAAATGTTGCAAGTGCGCTTTGGGAAATGACATTTCATGAAAAAGATTTTCACCCGAAAAAACCATTACCAACGGTCAAACCAAATTGGACCGAGTTATTAGCGCCAGCTGAACAGAGTCGCTTTATGTGGTTTGGACATTCAACGCTACTTATGCGTATTGGCAATCAAACCATCATTACCGATCCACTTTTTGGAAATAGTGCGTCTCCAGTGCCAATAATGATGCACCGTTTTCAACCACCTGTGGCAGAAATTGAAGAATTACCGCCTATAGATGTCGTGCTGCTTTCACATAGTCATTACGATCACTTAGAACAAGAAAGCATCGAGAAATTAATGAAAACACAAAGTCATTTTGTGGTTTCTTTAGGAATGGGCGTAATTTTACAAAAATGGGGAATAGATGCGGCTAGAATTACTGAATTAGACTGGTGGCAAAGTACTGAACGCAATGGCGTAAAATATACTGCATTACCTGCAAGACATGATTCTAGCCGTGGCTTGTTTGATCATAACAAAGCATTATGGTCTGGTTTTTTAATAGAGCATAAGCGCGGTCAAAATGAAGAACGTTTTTACTTCCATGGTGATTCCGCCCAAGGCAAACATTTTGATGAAATTGCCAGCCGTGTTGGCAAAATTGATATTGCGTTTATCGAGAACGGACAATATGACGAAAGATGGCCTAATAACCATCTTTTCCCTGAGCAAACCGCACAACTTGCGGCAAAACTACAACCAACAAGATTTATGCCCATTCACTGGGGCGCTTATCCCCTTGCCTTGCATACGTGGAATGAGCCTGTGCTTAAAAGCGTACCAATGGCAAAAACACTGGGAGTGAATACACTTACGCCATTGTTAGGACAAGTATTTGACGTAAATACAAAAACAGAAGATTGGTTTACCCAAGAATAATCATAACTTTTAGCTATATGAAATAAGCTTTTCTTCTTTTTCTTATTTAAATGAGAAAGGTATTATCAAGCGGAAATTTATGATTTATCCCTTAGGAGTAGTTTATGTCTCAATTTAAAATTCACACCATTGAATCAGCACCTGAAGCGGCACAAGAAGCTTTGAAAGCCGTACAAAATGCCAATGGGTTTATTCCAAATTTAATTGGTGTTCTCGCGAATGCCCCTACTGCACTTGAAACTTATCGCACGGTAGGCGGTATTAATGGTCGTAACAGCTTAACGGCAACAGAACGCGAAGTGGTGCAAATTACCGCTGCCGTAGTCAATGGATGTGGTTTCTGTGTAGCTGGCCACACGAAGATCGCTTTAAAAGTATTAAAACTTGAAGAAGAGCTTGTAAACCAAATTCGTGCAACTGCTCGTATTGAAAGTGATAAAAAACTCGATACTTTAGCGCGTTTCACCCTTGCCGTTATTTTGCAAAAAGCAAAATTAACTGAAGCACAGCTTAAAGCATTCTTTGATGCAGGTTATACTCAAGAAAATGCCATTGATGTGATTTTAGGTGTCAGCCTCGCCACATTATGTAACTATGTGAATAATATCGCTGAAACCCCAATCAATCCTGAATTACAGGCATTTGCATAATCAAGCCAATAATAAAAGTGCGGTCAAAAATGACCGCACTTTTTTATTCCTTCACAAATTGTTTAATTTGATCTGAATTCAAATGACCTGGCTGGACTTTGATAAGATTTAAATCCTTATCCAATAGTAAATTAAACGGATAGCCTAACACATTGGCACGTTTAATAATTTCCCCCTTTTCATCCAATAATACCGTGATATTTTTATAGTCCAAGCCTTTATACCAATTGATAAATTTTTGGCTATTTTGTTCGTTCTTTTGTCCTGGTGAGGCAATCGTAACCACATTAAAATCAAGATTCTTTTCAGCACTGAGATCGTCAATTTCCGCTAAACCTGCCAAGCAAATTGGACACCAAGATGCCCACATTTTGATATAAAGCGGTTTGCCTTGATATTGTGATAAAGAGACAGTTTGATTATCCAACGTCTTCAACGGAACATCAGCCAAAGACACATTCTCTTGCGCAAAACTCAATGGACTCAAAAACAATAAAAGTGCGGTCAATATTTTTCTCATTTTTTCCTCTTATTTCACAAAGGGAATCAAATCACCATAGCCTTGTTTTTCCATTTCATCTAATGGAATAAACTTAATCGATGCGCTGTTGATGCAATAACGTAAACCACCTTTATCGCGAGGACCATCATCAAATACATGGCCTAAATGGGCATGACCACTGCGACTTAACACCTCAATGCGAGTCATATTAAAGCTATTGTCTCTTTGATACTCCGCCACTTCAGCGGCAATCGGTTTAGTAAAGCTTGGCCAGCCGCAACCCGATTCAAATTTATCTTTAGAAGAAAATAACGGTTCTCCCGTGGTGATATCTACATAAATACCCGGCGCGAAATTATCCCAATATTCGTTACTAAAAGAGCGTTCGGTATGTTTGCCTTGTGTCACGTCATATTGAAGTGCGGTCAATTTTTGCTTTAATTCTGCATCACTTGGTTTTGGATATTTTTTATCATCAATTAATGGCTCATCGGCTTTTTTGATGTCGATATGGCAATAGCCATTCGGGTTTTTCTTGAGATAATCCTGATGATACTCTTCCGCCTCCACATAATTTTTCAGCGGTTCCACTTCAATTTGGATCGGTTCTTGATATTTACTTTGTAAGGTTTTTAATGCTGCCTCAATAACCGCTTTATCTTGCTCATTTTGATAATAAATGCCGGTGCGATATTGTCTGCCACGATCATTACCTTGCTTGTTAATACTGGTTGGATCGATCACGCGAAAATAATATTGCAGCAATTTATCTAGCGAAATTTTATTTGGATCGTAAGTGACTTTCACCGTTTCCGCATGATCTGTCGCATGCAATAATTGGTAGTTAGTGGTATCACCTTTTCCATTAGCATAGCCCGAAACAGCATCGGTCACGCCTTGAATACGTTCCATATAAGCTTCTAATCCCCAAAAGCAGCCACCAGCAAGATAAATAATTTGTTGTTCTTGTTTACTTTCCATTGTCATTTTTTGCTCCTTTGATGATTCTGTGTGATCAGCATACGTTAAACTACTTTGCAAACCGCCAAAAAGTGCGGTCAATATGAGAAATGTTTTTGTATATTTCATTTTCTTTCCTTATTATAGAAAATATCTTAAGATTACATTTCATTAGACGAAGACAAGCCCATTTTCTTACAAAATAAGGCAATTTTTTACCGCACTTTGTGCAAGGAACCCTTATGCCAAACATACATCTCCGCAATAATTATCAAAAAGCTGTTGTTTATATGGTGTTAGCTTACATCAGCATTGCCTTAATGGGTGTCTTTGTAAAATACGCCTCTGATGAATTACCGTCCAGTGAAATTTTATTTTCCCGCTTCTTTATTGGTTTTGTGTTTCTCTTACCCTTTTTAATTAAAGATGGAGATTTCAAAGTCGATATGTCCCAATGGAAGTTTCTCGTTTTGCGTAACCTCGCCGGCATAGCCAGTATGTTATTAACCTTCTACGCTATTAAATATTTACCGATTTCCATTGCGGTTTTATTGATGAATACGTCCACACTTTTTGTGCCTTTATTGCTGTTTTTCTTTAAAGTCAGAACACCATTAAAAGTATTAGCTTGCAGTTTTATGGGTTTTATTGGTGTATCCATCATTATGCTGACCAACGGCTCAATGAATATCAATCCTCTCCATGTAGGCTATGCTTTGGGTGCGGCAGTCTTCGCTGCGATGGCATTTATCAGCTTACAAGAGCTCAATAAACACAATTCGCCTAAAAATATCGTGTTTTACTTCCACTTATTAGGTTCTATTTTATTGCCACTCTTTTTCATCGCGCAGTGGAAAATGCCAACATTACATGGATTTACATTACTGCTTTTGGTGGGCGGATTCGGTCTTATTTTCCAATTATTACTCACTCGCGCCTTTAAATACGCGCCTGCAAATGTCATCACGCCTTTTTCCTTTACCGGTGTCATTTTCTCCAGCATCTGTGACTGGCTCTTCTGGGATAACGTACCAAGCCTAAATTTCTGGATTGGTTCATTAGTCATTATTGTTGCAGTCAGTTTGCTTGCCAGAATGCGGGCAAAATAGAGAAATCCGACCAAATAGCTAAAATACAACTATTCTCAATAACATTGTTTGAGTGTATAATCCAAATGCTTTTTATTATTGAGGACATAACATGAAAAAATTATTCAAAACCACTTTAGCTTCTGCATTATTAATGGTATCCGCATTTGCTAGTGCAGTGACGGTTAAAGATGCAAAAGGTGAATTTACCCTTGATAAAACCCCAAGCCGTGTTGTGGCATTGGAATATTCTTTTGTGGATGCTTTAGCCCAAGTCGGTGTAAGCCCAGTAGGTGTGGCTGACGATAACAAAATCGATCGTATTCTGCCGCAAGTGCGCGAAAAAATTGCTGCATGGCAATCTGTTGGCACGCGTTCTCAACCGAGTCTTGAAGTGATTGCTTCTCTCAAACCCGATTTAATTATTGCCGATCCTTCCCGTCACACAGCGGTGTTTGAAGAATTGAAAAAAATCGCACCAACGGTGATGTTTGATTCCCGTCATGAAAGCTACCAAGAAAATCTTGAAACCGCGCAGAAAATTGGTGATTTAGTCGGTAAAAGTAGCGAAATGAAAGCAAAAATCAATGAACATAATGATTACATTGCCAACATCGCAAAAAATTTAGGTGTACAAGGCAAAAAAGCCTCATTTGGTACTTCCCGAGAAGATAAATTTAATATCCAAAATGACAATGGCTATGTGGGTAGTTTCTTAACGACATTAGGTTTTGCGCCAACTAAACTCAATAGCGATCAGGCTTTCGTGGAAATCAACCTTGAACAATTAGTAATGGAAAAACCGGAATACTTGTTCATTGCCCATTATCGTGATGAAAGTATTGCGCGCAAATGGGAAGCTGAGCCACTTTGGAAAGCCATTCCTGCGGTAAAAGCGAACCATGTTTACAGTGTTGACTCCGACATGTGGGCGCGTGGTCGCGGCTTAGAAGCAAGCAAAATTATGGCAAAACAAATTGAAGGTTTCGTGAAACAAAAATAATGATGAAGTCCACTTTCCGTTGGGGACTTCCCCTTATCATTCTGGCTTTCCTATTATGGGGAAGCCTGTTTTTGTATTATCCCATCGAAATTCGACCGCTTGCAGCGTTACAAGCGTTCCTCCCCGATGGCGATGAAATTGCCAAAATTACCGTAACCGATTTACGCCTGCCGCGCGCATTAGTTGGCATGATTTTAGGTGCCAATCTTGCGGTGGCGGGGGCGTTGTTACAAACCATTACGCGCAACCCGCTTGCTTCACCTACGCTACTCAGCGTGAACTCGGGAGCCAGTCTTGCCATGGTAACCGCCAGTGCTTTTAGCCCTTTGATTCTTTCTGGTTATAGCATTGCTTTAGTGGCTAGTATCGGCGGCGGTCTGAGTTGGCTTGTGGTAATGCTGATCAGCAATGGTTGGAAAGACAACAGTGGGGATCGTAGCCGAGTGATTTTAGCAGGGATTGCCGTATCACTACTGTGTGCAGCGCTCACGAAATTGGTGCTCATTATCGCGGAAGATCATGCCTTCGGTATTATGAGTTGGCTAGCTGGCGGCATTGCACATGCTCGTTGGAATGAATTATTGACGTTATTTCCGTTCTTTATTTTGACCGCACTTTTCTGTCTATTCTTTGCTAGTCGTTTGAATTTACTCAATTTAAGCGATGAATCTGCGCGTTCGTTAGGCATCAATCTCTTCCGTTTACGCTGGTACGCTAACATCATGGCATTATTGATTGTGGGTTCAAGCGTGAGTGTTGCTGGCCCAGTAGCCTTTATCGGCTTACTAGTGCCCCATCTGGCACGCTATTGGATTGGTTATGACTTGCGAAAATCGCTCCCTATGGCGATGTTACTCGGCGCAATTTTAATGCTCGCTGCAGATACCATTGCCCGCGCGGTCAACTTTCCTAGCGAAGTGCCTGCTGGTGCGGTGCTTGCCTTAATCGGAGCACCAGTCTTTGTATTATTTGCCAGAGGAAGACACTAATGCGAGCTTCTCATGTATCTTTTCGCGCTATCGGCTTTTATGTCATTACGCTTAGTCTGATGGTACTACTCTTTGGGTTGAGTATTCGTCTCGGCACTTATACGCTTTCCTTTGAAGAAATTTGGGCAGCCTTTCAGCCTGACGATAAAAACTATTTTACCTTGATGGAATATCGCCTACCCCGTGCAGTATTAGCGATTTTATTAGGCGGAGCCTTAGCAATTTCTGGTGTGTTAGTGCAAAGCGTAGTGCGTAATCCGCTTGCTTCTCCCGATATTTTAGGGATTAACAATGCGGCTGGGTTAGTTGCTGTTTCGGTATTGATGTTCTTACCAAACTTAGCATTTTACTGGATGCCAATTTTTGCCTTTTTAGGTGGTGTGCTCTCTTTTGTCATTTTATGGGTCGTGTGCGGTTTTAACTTCCGCCCTATCAAAATGGCAATCATTGGGGTCGCACTTTCCGCATTATGGGCTGCTATTAGTCATTATCTAATGCTTACCAATCCAGTCGAGATCAATACGGCGATGTTATGGCTCACAGGAAGCCTGTGGGGGCGTAGCTGGTCTTATTTAAATGTGGTATTACCATGGTTAGTGATATTGCTGCCCTTGCCATTTATTTTCTGTCGCGATCTCGACACCCTTGGTTTAGGTGAAAACAAAGCCTCTACCTTGGGCGTGACCGTAAATAAAGTACAAATCAGCGTTTTAGTGCTAGCGGTGGCCCTTTCCACTACAGCCGTGGCAATTTGTGGTCCGATTGCCTTTTTAGGCTTAGTTGCGCCGCATCTTGCCCGTCGTTTAGTCGGCGGCAGACATCGTACCCTATTACCGGCAGCCTTGATTATTGGCGCCCTCTTATTACAACTTTCGGATATTTTGGCGCGGGTGATTGACCCTCCAACTGAACTACCCGCGGGTATTCTGACCGCGATTATCGGTGCGCCATATTTCTTCTATTTATTGATGAGAACTAAATAATGAGCATTGAAATCAATAATTTATCTTTAGGTTATCAAGATAAACTCGTGGTTAAAAATCTGTCGTTAAAATTCCCGAAAAATAAAGTGATTGCATTAATCGGCCCAAATGGTTGCTGTAAGTCCACCACATTAAAAGCGGTGGCGCGCTTGCTTAAGCCAAAGCAAGGCTTAATCACCCATAAAGGTCAGGATATTTGGCAAAAAAGCCCTAAAGAATATGCCCAAGAATTGGCTTTTCTCCCGCAGCAACACTTAGTTCCCGAAGGCATTAAAGTACGCGAATTGATCGCTTACGGGCGTTCGCCTTACTTAAATCTATGGGGTAAACTCAGCCAAAAAGATGAAGAATTGGTCACTTGGGCGATGGATCAAACACAAACTGTCGAACTCGCCGAACAGTTGGTTTCCGATTTATCTGGTGGTCAGCAACAACGCGTCTTCTTAGCCATGACACTTGCGCAAGATGCTGAATTAGTGCTACTTGATGAGCCGACTACTTATCTGGATTTAAACCGCCAAGCAGAACTCATGGGCATGATACGACAAATGCAACAAAACGGCAAAACCGTGATTACGGTGTTGCATGATCTCAACCAAGCCTGCCGCTATTGCGATCACTTAATCGTCATGAAAAAAGGTGCAGTGATGGCACAAGGTACACCTGATGAAGTGATGACCGAAGAGTTGCTGAAGAATGTGTTTGATTTGGATGTCATCATTCATCGTGATCCTATCAGTAACACACCGATGTTTATTTTGAAATAACTTTCAATCACTTCTCTAAATATCAAATAGGCGTTTTATTTTACTAAAATGCCTATTTTTTCACCTAAAACACTTGATGTTATACATAGCTAATGCTTTTTATGGCTCAACTTGAGGTCGGACCACTTTACGAAACTTATACTTTCTTTACATTGTCATAAATATGGAGTCCACAATAAATAATTATAATTAAACATCGTAGAAGTTAATATGAAGTCTCTATCCCATGTCTTTAAGGCAGTGCTATTAGTAGGTATCAGCACCTCAGTAGTATAGGTTGCCTATGCCCAAAATTCCTCTATTGATACCGAACGAGAAAATATCATCATTTTCTCTCGTCAAGGAGAAACCCAATTAAATCAAGCCATTTCAAAACTTGAGGCCTTATTTAAGAGGACAAACGATATTAAAGTGCGCGATGATTTAATTACACTCTATCTGAGGACGAATCAATCCGCTAAAGCACTTTCACTTTGCGACAGCTGCGCACCAGCGCAATTTTCTCAAAATGAACTGGAAAATTTAGGCAAAGCCGCTCGAAATGAAAAACAATACGACCGTGCCGTTGCATTCTATTCCCAATTGCAAAAGCAATTCCCTGATAATCCAAATGGATGGCTTGGTGGCGCATTAGCCTCCACTGAAACCAAAAACTACACTGCTGCAAAAAATGCACTGAATGTTTAAAAGAAAACCGCACTTTGATTTAAAAAACCAAAGTGCGGTTATTTTTAGAGCTGTTTAATTAGATACTGTTTATCTAATTAAGCTTTTGGGCCTGCTGCGATAAGTGCTTTACCTTCTGCATTAGTCGCATATTTTTCGAAGTTTTTCACGAAACGACCTGCAAGATCTTCAGCTTTAGCTTGCCATTGTGCTTTGTCAGCGTAAGTATCACGTGGGTCTAAGATCGCTGGATCTACACCTGGTAACGCTTTTGGAATCGCTAAGTTAAAGATTGGTAGCTCACTCATTTCAGCTTTTTCGATAGAATCATCTAAGATTGCATCGATGATACCGCGAGTATCTTTGATTGAGATACGTTTACCCGTACCGTTCCAACCTGTGTTCACTAAGTATGCTTCTGCACCAGCAGCTTGCATACGTTTAACTAACACTTCAGCATATTGTGTTGGGTGAAGAGTTAAGAACGCCGCACCGAAACATGCTGAGAAGGTTGGAGTTGGCTCAGTAATACCACGCTCTGTACCAGCTAATTTAGCGGTGAAACCAGATAAGAAGTAGTATTTGGTTTGCTCTGGTGTCAATTTAGACACAGGAGGTAATACACCGAATGCGTCTGCAGTTAAGAAAATCACTTTCGTTGCGTGACCAGCACGAGATACTGGTTTAACAATATTATCAATGTGATAAATTGGGTAAGAGACACGAGTGTTTTCAGTTTTAGAACCATCATCGAAATCAACTGAACCATCTGCACGAACCACGACGTTTTCTAATAACGCATCACGACGGATTGCACGATAAATATCTGGTTCATTTTCTTCAGAAAGATGGATAGTTTTCGCGTAGCAACCACCTTCAAAGTTGAAGATACCTACATCATCCCAACCGTGCTCATCGTCACCAATTAATTCACGTTTTGGATCGGTAGAAAGTGTGGTTTTACCTGTACCTGATAAACCGAAGAAGATTGCTACATCACCGTCTTTACCTACGTTAGCAGAACAGTGCATTGCACCTACACCTTTAAGTGGTAGGAAGTAGTTCATCATTGAGAACATACCTTTCTTCATTTCGCCGCCGTACCAAGTACCACCGATTAATTGAATACGCTCAGTTAAGTTAAATGCAACGAAGTTTTCAGAGTTCAAACCTTGTTCTTTCCAGTTCGGGTTGGTGCATTTAGAACCATTCATTACCACGAAATCAGGTTTAAAGGTTTTTAATTGTTCTTCTGTAGGACGAATGAACATATTTTTCACAAAGTGTGCTTGCCATGCTACTTCAGTCACAATACGTACTGCGATACGGTCTTGTTCACTTGCGCCACAGAAACCATCAACCACGAATAAACGTTTACCAGAAAGTTGTTTAGTCACAAGACCTTTCAAGCTTGACCAAGTTTCTTGAGTCATTGGTTTGTTATCGTTTTTCGCCACATCAGAAGTCCACCACACAGTATCTTTTGTGGTATCATCTAAAACGATGTATTTATCTTTCGGCGAACGACCGGTAAAGATCCCTGTATCAACAGCCACAGCTCCAGTTGTGGTAAGTGTCCCTTTTTCAAAGCCTTCTAAACCTGGTTTGGTTTCTTCTTCAAAAAGTTGTTCATAACTTGGGTTATAAACCACTTCTTTTACATCATGAATACCAATGGCTTCAAGTTCTTTAATTACATTTTTAATGTCAGTCATAGTTCACCTCTTGATTAAAGTTTAAAAATTTTTCCTGTGGTTATTGTAGGGGAATTGCCAGAAAAAAAATGTTAACTAGATCAAATTTTTGAACATTTATTGGAAATTTCTACCTATTTTTAGGGTGTTTTTGGGAGCTAAGATAAAGTGCGGTTGATTTCACCTTTACTTTTCCTATATAGTGATAACCATTCTCAAATTAAGACTAGATAATCATGTTCTCATTTCTGCGTTTACCCTTTTTATTTTTCCTGCTTATGTTTACGCAAAGCACGCAAGCAGAACCCGACTTTAAGATTCCTCCTATTCAAGAAAGCATGAAAAAAATGTATCAAATTCAAGAAAAAGATTTTACCTTTGAAGACAAACATTACCGTTTGTTTATTGCGGTTCCACCAAAAACATCGCAAAAACTGACCGCACTTTACACGTTGGATGGCAATGCACAATTTCCAATAGCAGTGAATGCTGTCAATCCGCATAAACCGCTCCCCCTTATTATCGGCATCGGTTATATATCTGATAAAGCTTACGCTATTGAGGAACGAATGAGAGACTACACGTTTCCAGCTGAAGGCGCTGAATTTGCCAAAGGAGGAAAAGCCGCCGATTTTCTACGTTTTATTCAACAAGACGTAAAACCTTACATTGAGCAGCATTTCGATATCAATAAAGAAAAACAATATTTCTTCGGCCATTCTTTTGGTGGGTTGTTTGGATTATATGTACTCTTCCATCAACCGGATTTATTTCAACATTACACCTTGGCAAGCCCTTCCCTTTGGTGGGGAAATGGCTCATTTTTGCCTCAAAATGAACCTTGGATTAGCCAAAAACCATCACATATTTTGATTACATTAGGCTCTTACGAAGAACATCCTGAACAGGATCCGAATATCACTGAGGAACAATTACAGCGTATCAATCAACGGAAACAAATGCGAACAATCAATGCTCATCAACTGGCGGAAACATTGGAAAAACAAGGTAATCCTGTGGCGTTTATTTCCATTCCCAATAAAAATCATGGGGGCTCAATTCCTGACGCAATTAAACATTGCTTGGAACAAGTGCAACAATAAAACGTCCATAAAAAAATCCCCGTTATCATGATGGTCTGCCCCCAAAAAATTTGACCGCTTATTTTCTCTTCATTTTCCGTGGTTCGAAACCTTCCCACGGTTAGTCAATATTTGACTAGAAAACAAAATGAAGGATGTTTATACAACAAAATAAAAAAGCCCTTGTGATTTTTTCAGGCGGCCAAGACTCTACAACTTGCCTATTTCAGGTCATCGCAGAATTCGGCAAAGAAAATGTCGAAGTAGTGACCTTTCAATACGGACAACGTCATGCAATTGAGCTAGAAAAAGGGTTTAACGAATACTTAGCAGAAAAAGGACTAGCAAATGTTTAAAATTGCAAAAGAATTCAGTTTTGATACGGCACATATGCTTAATGGGCATGATGACAAAATGAATTTATTAGAAACTATCACTCAATTAGGTCAATTAAATCTTCGTGCTAATAAACTTAAATGGCAGTTAAGCCTCCAAACTCATAAGATTATTGGTATCGAGTAATATCTTATTAACATCTTTCTGAGAAGAATCAGGCGATTCTTCTCAGATTTGCTTTTCTATTTTCTTCAAAAACTAAAAAATATCGCTATTTATTCAGTATTTTCGTGAATTTTGCATTATTTTCACACAATTCTGTGAAGTGATTCACAAATTCGAGAAAAAAGCATTTACTTTTCCCTCTGTTGATTTTATGTTCATTAACAATCTTGTAACAAAGTAACAAGGGGTGATTACTATGTCCTTCCAACTTTCTAAAACCTACCGTCCTGAACGCCAACTCATCACCGAAAACTATCGCTTAGATGAGAAAACGGCAGTAGATAACTTGCTTAAAACCTTAGATTTTACCCAAGAACAAGAAAAACGCATTACTGACAATGCGATCAAACTTATTAACAAACTTCGCCATCTTAAACAAAAACAATATGGCGCCGATGCCTTAATGCAAGAATTCTCATTAAGCAGTGAAGAAGGTGTCGCACTAATGTGCTTAGCTGAAGCGCTGTTACGTATTCCTGATGCAGAAACCCGCGATGATTTGATTTATGAAAAATTACGTGATGGTAACTGGAAATCTCACATTGGTAACGCTAACTCATTTTTTATCAACGCAGCTAGTTATGGCTTAGTTTTCGGTAAAAAAATTAGTGAAAATTTAGACGAAAAAAGCCTCGCAAATGCGTTAAGCCGTAGCTTTGCTCGCTTCTCTGCCCCGATTATGCGTACGCTCATTGTCAAATCCATGCAAATCTTAGGGAAACAATTCGTAACTGGCGTTACCATGCAAGAAGCGCTAACGAACATTAAACCTCGTTATGAAAAAGGCTTTACCTTCTCTTTTGATATGCTTGGTGAAGCAGCCATGACCCAAGCGGATGCAGATCGTTATTTTAATGATTATCTCCATGCCATTGAAAGTGTGGGGAAAGATGCTGCAGGTCGCACTATCTACAATGGTAACAGTGTTTCCGTTAAACTTTCTGCTATCCATCCAAAATATTGGCGTGCGAAATATGATCGTGTTATCGACGAGCTTTATCCGCGCGTAAAAGAACTTTTCTTACTCGCCAAAAAATATAACATCAGCGTAAACATTGATGCAGAAGAAGCTAGCCGCTTAGAGCTATCTCTGGATTTAGTAGAAAAATTACTAGATGAGCCAGAACTCAAAGGCTACAAAGGTATTGGCTATGTTGTTCAAGCCTACTCTAAACGTTGCCCATTTGTATTGGATTACTTAATCAATCTTGCCCGAGAAAAAGACGGTTACTTAATGATTCGCCTTGTAAAAGGAGCTTATTGGGATAGCGAAGTAAAATGGGCGCAAGCGGATGGCTTAGATGGTTTCCCTCTTTATACTCGCAAAAATCACACCGATATCTCTTATATTGCCTGTGCGAAAAAATTACTTGCTGCTCAAGATGTGATCTATCCACAATTTGCGACGCATAACGTACAAACTATGTGTACGATCCACGAATTAGGTCAAGGCAAACAATTTGAATTCCAATGCTTACATGGCATGGGTGAAAGCTTATACGACAACATTGTTGGCAAAGAGAATTTTAATCGCCAAGTCCGTGTTTACGCCCCCGTAGGCACGCACGAGACCTTATTAGCTTACTTAGTTCGCCGTTTATTAGAAAACGGTGCAAACTCATCATTTGTTCATCAATTGGTCGATGAAAATATTCCGGTAGAACAATTAGTGATTCCACCTTGGAAACTCTATGAGAAATCTAATGGTGAACCGAATAAATTAGTGCGCAATCCACTTGAGCTATTTAGTGATCGTAGAAACTCTGCAGGTTTTGATTTAAGCAACGAATTTGAGTTAGCTAAATTAGAACAAGCATTAAACGAAGCACCTATCGAAAATGCGCAATCACTCACGGTGCTGGCTCATGCAGAAAACTTAGCTGCGCATACCGTGGTCAATCCAGCTAATCTGAAAGAGAACTTAGCAGAAGTTGCTTTCTTAAACCCAACTGAAGCACAAGCTGTGTTTAACGCGGCAAATAATGAGACATGGGCAGCACAAAGCGCAACTGAACGAGCAAATGTATTACGAAAAGCCGCCGATTTATATGAAGAAAACTTCGGCTTATTGATGAAACTTGCCATTGTTGAAGCTGGTAAAACATTACCAAATGCCATTGCAGAACTACGAGAAGCGGTCGATTTTCTCAGATATTATGCAAATCAGCTTGAATATTTCGCAAAAGATCAACACTTGGGTGCACCACGCGGAAAAGTTCTCTGTATTTCGCCTTGGAACTTCCCTTTAGCTATCTTTACTGGACAAGTTGCTGCAAGCCTTGCAGCAGGAAATGCGGTAATTGCCAAACCTGCAGAACAAACTTCTCTTATTGCATATGCAGCAGTAAAACTTTTACACCAAGCAGGCGTACCAAAAGAGGCATTACAATTGGTGCTTGGGGCAGGCGATTTAGGGGCGGCATTAGTACAACAAGCTTTTGATGGCGTTGTGTTCACTGGCTCAACTGAAGTTGCAAAATTGATTGAAAAACGAATTGCACAAGCGGATAACGATCCTGTTTTAATTGCTGAAACTGGTGGACAAAACGTATTAGTATCTGACTCCTCTGCATTACCAGAACAGGTTGTTGCAGACGTTTTAAGCTCTGCATTTGACTCTGCTGGTCAGCGCTGTTCTGCGCTACGTATCTTGTTATTACAAGAAGATGTTGCAGATCATTACTATAAAATAATTACAGAAGCGATTAACGAATTTAGCCTTGGCGACCCTCGTTTACTCTCAACAGACATTGGCCCTGTAATTGATCAAGAAGCGAAACAAAATCTAGAAAATCATAAAGCGAATATGCGGAAAGTCGCTCGTGCTTATGTCGAATTAGAGGCACCAACCAATGGTCATTTTGTCGCACCAGCAGTCTATCTTTTAGATAATCTTAACCAATTACAACGTGAAGTGTTTGGCCCTATCTTACACATCGTGCGTTATAAAAAAGAGAACTTGGTTAACGTACTCAATGAAGTTAATGCGAAAGGTTATGCCCTCACTGGCGGTTGTCATAGCCGTATCCGTAAACAAATGGATTTAGTTGAAAAACACCTCCACTGCGGCAACTTCTACATTAACCGTAATATTGTTGGTGCTGTTGTGGGCGTACAACCATTTGGTGGTCATGGTTTATCTGGTACAGGCCCGAAAGCTGGTGGCGAATTCTATTTGCAACGTTTAACAAAAACAGACCGCTACTACAGCCAATTCGGCGACGAAAACACTCTGGGTAATGCACAACCTGTTTTAGACAGTATTACTGGTGAACGCAACTCATTAGCTTACTTACCTTCTGAAGTAGCGATTTTAAATGGCGATTTAGCTGCATCAGAAAAAGCAGCAAATAAACTATTGGCAAAAGGCTTTACGATTTTAGTCGAGCCAAGTCATCCATTAGCTAAATCTGGTAAAGCGGGCGTACGAGTTGATACGAAATTAGGACACTGCCAAAAAGGTATCTACTTAGCGGAATTAAGTAAAGAACGACGCCAATGGTTAGCTGAAAACAGCTCAGCTATTTTTAAATGCTATGATTGGCAAACTACCCAAGATATTTTACCGTTATACGATGAGTTCTCTCGCAGTTACAACACCACAGCTGCTGGCGGAAACACCTCGTTAATGTCTTCTGAAGAACATTAAAAAGGAGTGATTTATGCAAATCTACATTACCTTTGGGCTCTATTTGCTCGTTATTTTAGGCATTGGATTATATGCCTACCGTTCCACGCAGAATTTTGACGACTATATTCTAGGTGGTCGCAAAATGGGCAGTTTTGTTACTGCCATGTCTGCTGGTGCATCAGATATGTCCGGCTGGTTATTAATGGGATTACCTGGAGCAATTTTTCTCTCTGGTTTATCCGAAGCTTGGATTGTTGTTGGGTTAACTATTGGGGCTTATTTGAACTATCGTGTTGTTGCTGGCCGCTTGCGTATTTTTACTGAAAAATATAGCAACGCCTTAACGTTACCGGAGTTCTTTGCACAACGTTTTCCACGTCAGAAAAAAGCACTGAAAATCATCTCTTCAGGTATTATCTTGTTCTTCTTTACCATCTATTGTGCCTCTGGAGTAGTGGCTGGTGCGAAATTATTCCAAAGCCTATTAGGCATGGATTACACTACCGCGCTTTGGTTTGGTGCGATTGCGACCATTAGCTACACTTTTATTGGTGGGTACTTAGCAGTTTCTTGGAGTGATACCATTCAGGCTTCATTGATGATTTTTGCTCTAATTCTTGCTCCAGTGATGGTTATTCTCACGATCAGTTGGGATGATCTCAAAATGGCACTTGAAGCAAAATCTGCTGTAACAGGTATTCCTTATAGTAACTGGTTGCACAACGTTTCTGGTATTGGTGTAGTGTCTGCCTTGGCATGGGGTTTAGGCTACTTCGGTCAACCACATATTTTGGCTCGCTTTATGGCTGCAGACTCTGTTGCTTCTTTAAATAAAGCACGCCAAATCGGTATTACTTGGATGATCCTTTGCTTAGGTGGTGCAGTTGCTGTCGGTTATTTTGGACTAGCTTATTTCACTGAAAGAAACATTGACCTTGCGAATGCAGAATCTGTATTCATTGAATTATCCAAAATCATGTTTAACCCTTGGATTGTCGGCATCATATTATCTGCAATTCTTGCCGCAATTATGAGTACCTTATCTGCGCAATTATTGATGTGTTCTGCGGCTATTACAGAAGATTTCTATAAAGGTTTCTTCCGTAAAAATGCCTCTAGCACAGAATTAGTTTGGGTTGGTCGCTTAATGGTGTTACTCATCTCTGTCATTGCTATCGTTATCGCACATGACCCTAACTCAAAAGTGATGGGATTAGTTTCGTACGCTTGGGCTGGCTTTGGTGCTGCATTTGGACCAGTTGTGATTCTTTCTCTCTTTAACCGTAACATTAGCTCAAAAGCTGCATTATGGGGAATGCTATCTGGCGCTATCACCGTCGTTGCATGGAGCCCACTCATGCGCTATCTAGGCTGGGACGATTTATCCAAACTTTATGAGATTATTCCCGGTTTCTTAGTTTGCTCATTTATTACTTTAACATCATCTGTCTTTGCACCTGTTCATCCGAAAGTGCAACAACAATTTGATGAAGCCCTAGCAGAATTTGAAACAAGATGCTAACTTTATTTAACAAAAAACCTAAACAAAATGATCTGACCCCAAAAAGTTAGACTGTTATTTAAAGGACTGCTTTCGATATTGTATCGGACTCAGTCCTTTTAATTTTAATTGGATTCGTTCTTCATTGCAGTACTGGACATAATCATTGATAACCTTTTCAAGTTCATCAATGCCAGTAAACGATTTTCCGTGAAAACACTCCGTTTTCACTCGCCCCAAAAAGCTTCCCATTGCTGCATTATCCAAACAATTTCCTTTTCGTGACATACTTTGAGAAATCCAATATCTAACGGTTTTTGCCGCTAAGTTGAAATGCTTTAATGTTAAAGCAAGATTTTCGTGATGTTCGAAATAGAAATTCACGACTTGTTATTTAAAAAGTTGATTATATTTAGTCATAAAAAATCTGCACCTTAATCAGTTAAAAGTTTAGTCTAACTTTTGGGGTGCAGATCATGAACGGGAATTTTTCTTATTGTGCTTGTTTGAGTTTATTGATGGCTTCTTTATTGAAGAAGTAATGTGTGCCACAACATTCACACTGCATATCAATACTGCCTTTATGCTCTTCTAAGATTTCATCAATTTCAGCTTCTGGAATCAGCAACAATGCTGCACCAGAACGTTCAGGTGAGCAACCGCAGAAGAAAGAAACAGTTTGCGGTTCAAAAACTTCCACTACTTCTTCATGATATAAACGATAAAGCAATTCTTCTGCGGGTAATCCAAATAACTCCTCATCTTTGACTGTTGCAGCTAAAGTCGTTAAATGTTCAAAATCCTCTGGCGTACCTTGGCCATCTGGCATAATTTGTAACAACATCCCTGCCGCCACTGGTTTGCCTTCATATTCACCGGTACGAATAATAAGTTGGGTTTGTAATTGTTCTGAACGCACAAAATAGTCTTCTAAACATTCCGTAATGGTTGGTTTATCTAAACCGATAACGCCTTGATAACGCTCACCTTCGGTTGGAGCAATCGTAATCACTAATACGCCTTTGCCGATCATATCATGTAGGGTCATACCGTCTTGAATATCACCTTGTACACGGGCTAATGCACGGATCTGTTGTTGATCATTGCCATTAACTAAGGCTAATTTTAATGGGCCATCACCTTGAATTTGAACCGTAATATTGCCATTAAATTTTAATGTGGCGGTCAACAAATTCGTCGCCACCATCATCTCACCCAATAAGTTCTGTACCGCTTTTGGATAATGGTGGGTATTCAATGTATCAGTAAAGGTTTGGTTTAATCGTACCCATTCACCACGCACGGCACGGTTTTGAAAAAGGTAACGATAAAGTTTGTCATTATCTTGAATGTAATTCATTATTTGTTCCTATTTATTCTTTGAATGAAAAATGCGGTCAATTTTACGCATAAATTGTGAGTGGTTTATCTGATTTTTCGTCTCTAGTGTTGAAGTCAATATTCAAAACGGCGTTTTTTTGTTATCGCACTTTTAGCCTGTGCTGTATTATGGGGATGAAAATCAAAATTACAAGCAAAAAGAAAAGCGGATAGCTTTCACTATCCGCTCGTTTTATAAGATTAAACTGATAAATTACCAGTATGCACGTAAACCGATAACCGTTTTGAAGTCACGGCTACGATCTACAGCGCTGTTTTCGTATTTAGTACGAGTTGCTTGCCATTCTAAGAATGGTTTCACTTTTAAAGAACCTTGGTTAAACACATAGTATTCAGTACCTACCATAAATTGGCGAGTTCTGTCTGTATTATTGCTGTGTTTATCTGTTTTATATGCATACATCGCATAAACGTTCCAATCTTCGTTTAAACCTTGACGAATAACGGCACGTACTTCATTTTTAATGCGTTTGTCACCTTGGTTTTTGGTTACTTGACGCTCTAAATCTACACCATAAGTCGTGTGAACGAAGTTATATGCTAAACCTAAGCCATAAGCATTACGGAATAATGACGTGTTGTTTGCATTTTCAGAAATTTCACGAGTGAAACCTGCTGCAACAGTTACATTTTGGATACTGTCAATTGCATGATTGAAGATAAGACCTGTACCCCAAGCATTTTTACGTTTGTTCACTAAATCAAGATTTTTCATGTTACGTTTGCTTGAACCGCCGTAGTACGCACCAAATTTCACTTTATTTGATCCGTAGTTACCGTTGTATGTATATTGTGCTACGCGGCGAGCAGAGCCATCTAATAAACCATCAGATAAGCTGTAAGTATTTGCTAAGTCGGTTTGTTTTACTTCATCAGTGATAGTAGGCATGTTACCGTAAGTTAACTCACCGAATTGTTTGTGGCCAATACCTGCGTAAAGGAAGTGTGTATAAACATGGTCAAAATCATGTTGTGAAGGTGCTTCACCACGCATACGCCACTCAGCACGGCCTAATGCGTAGAAATCACCGCCTAAACTTTGTTTTAATTTAATACCAAAACGTGAACCATTGTTATCTACTGCATGATTGATGTGTTCTTTGCTTTCGCCACCCGCCACATAGTTAGTTTTGTTAGAGGTGCTTTCCCATTTAACACGTAAAGAACCGTAAAAATCAACATCCGTACCAGTTTGGTCAACATGGAAGTTATAAGCTTGTGCAGAACCTGCTGCTAATGCAGCTACAGATAAAGCAAGAAGTGTTTTTTTCATAACGCTTTCCTTATGATTTAATGAAGTTAATAAAAAATTGAACTTTTTTCAGTTTATACACTACAACTCGAACGTGTCAATATTAAATTTTCCCAACTATCAGAAAATAGACAATATTTTGACTAAAATTAATTTAGATCAATACATTTCCAATTATTCTACAAACTATTTAATTAATGTATTTAGGCTAGAAAAGACCTGCTCTGAGGTAATTTTCTCCATCGAATTGGCAATTAAATAATGCTGATTTCTACCATAACAACCAATTAAGGTCGGATCAGTTGCGCCATAAAGCGTAATATTGGGTTTATCCAGTGCTGCCGTTAAATGCGCAAGCCCAGTATCCACAGACACCGCGGCTTTTGCATTAGCTATTTGGTAAGCCAATTCATTTAATGAAAGTTTAGGCAAAACGACCACATGAGATAAACCTACTGCTAATCGCTCTGCTCTCGCCTTTTCTTTTACATTTCCCCAAGGTAAACGAACTTGAACAGAAAGTGCGGTCAGTTTTTCAATTAAATTTCGCCATTCATGTTCTGACCAATGCTTTTCATCTCTTGTCGTAGAATGAAAAAAGATCACATAAGGTTCGATAGAGTCTGCGGAAATAAAATGACGCGCAATGTCATAATCCCCTTTCTCTTTCGGTAATGGATAAGATAATGCTTGTGCAAAAAGTTGACGAATGCGTTCTACCGCATGTTGTTGATAAGAAATCGCGTATTTTTTATCGTAAAACAAGGAAGCTATCGGCTCACGGATACTCTTGCGATCATAGCCATGTTTGACGCCATTAGCTAAGCGTGTCGCAAAAAAAGCGCTCTTAAAAAGCCCTTGCGCGTCAATTACGGCATCATATTGATTGGCTTGTAATAAAGTGCGGTAAGATTTCCATTCGTTCTTTGTTTGAGCCGAAAAAGGCGATTTTCGCCAGCGTCTTAAGGCAATTGGAATGATTTGATTCACTGCCGAATGCCAACGTGGAATTTCTGCAAAATTCTCTTCCACCACCCAATCAATAGAGAGATTAGGAATAGCACGCTGTGCATCAGTCAATGCCGGCAAAGTATGAATCACATCCCCCATAGAGGAAGTCTTAATCACACATACTTTCATTTAATTAACCTTCTTCCCCAGTGCATAATTCCAAGCCCAGATACGGCTAAAATTCCTCCTATAATTAAGGAGGAATCCACCTGTTCATTCAACCAAACGGCTGAAAATAAAATGCCTAAAATTGGCACAAGAATAATATAAGCTGAGGCATTGCCTGCCCCTAAGTGTTTCACACCATCAAAATACCATGCATAGGCTAATACCGTTGCACCAAATGCAAGACCAAGTAAACTTATCCACTCACCTTGTGATAAATTCAGTACTGTCAGCCAATCGCCCGAGCTTTCCACGCATAAAGCACTAATAAACAACAATAAAAAACCAAAAATGGAAGATAATGTGGTTGCGGTGAGAGAATCAATACCCGCGAGTACTTTTCTCGCCAATAAGGTGTAAACAACCCAACAAATTAGTGCACCTATTAATAATATTTGCCCAAATCCAAAGGAATCCATCATTTGTAAAAAATTCCCTTTTGTGAGAGCCAATAATGTTCCGCTCATGGCAATAACCATTCCAAGTATTACCCAACGATTCCATTTTTCTTTAAATAAAAAAATCGCCAAAAGCGTGGTAAATACAGGGTTTGTTGCCACAATAACAGCCGCTTGTCCCGCTGGAAGATATTTCAGCCCCCAGATAAAAAATGTGGAATAAGCGAAAACACCGAAAAAGGCGGTTACAAACAACCCCATCCACTGATTAGCGTTTAGTTGTTTAGCATATTTGAAGCGATTCGCCGCATATAGCCAAATAATGAGTGGAATAATGGCGAAAAAAAAGCGCAGGCTTGAAGCAACAAATGTCGGCATAGCTTGGGCAACTACTCGTCCCCAAGGCCAAGAGGCGCCCCATAAAATCACCATTCCAATTAATTGTAAATGTATGCGGAGAGGGTTCATATCATTAACATATCCTGTTAGACCTTTTCTATTTACTTAAAGGCTCTGCTTGGTAAGCTTTTATTTTTTCTCGTAAAGCGGCTTCAAATGCTTCTCGATGAGCATCATCTTGAAAGGCTGAATGAGGAATAGATAAAAATTGTCCGGTACCAATTCGAATTGTTAAGTAACCATAATGATTTTCAATATGATGAATGTTGCGATAATTATGTAAGACTTGGCAGAAATCTATTTTCGTGCATAAGCCATCTTCTTCGATTCGTATGGTCGTACTTTTATTAGCACCCTCAAATACTTGGCTTTGAAAAGCTTTGGTATTTAAATAAGGTCGCAGACAAACAGCATAAAAAAAAGAACATAGTGAGATAATTAATAATATATGCCCTGCATAATTGGCTAAGATATTTTCATAGCAATCATACAAATACTCTCCCCAATCCATCAGTTCAAAAGCAAGAAAAATACTTGGCAGCAAGAAGAATAAATATAATAAGAAATCGCCAATACTCATCATCTTGCGAAATTTATTATGTTTATAAATATCACGACTGATTTTACGGGCTACTTTAGCTTCATTTTTATCTAATACGGGTTGATATGTCACTTCCATTTTATATTCTCTCTTTCTTAAATCTCTAAAAGTGCGGTCAGTTTTTCTACCACTTTTTCAGGTGTAATATCAATCAAACTTTGATGATACCCTTCCGAGCTATCTGTACTTTTACGCACCTTAATTAAATCGCCTTCAATTAAACGAATAATCACGGCCTTATCCGATAATGGTGGCGTATAAGTTGGGCTCGTTGGGCCGTAAAGTGCAACCAATGGACGATCTGTCGCAGCGGCAATATGCATTAAGCCGCTGTCATTGCTCACCACTGCTGTGCAGTTAGCAATTAAATCTACCGCTTGATTAAGATTCGTTTGCCCTGCCAAATTCAAACAGAACGGTTGTAGCTCGGCTGGCAACGCATTGCGAATTTGCTCCCCAGCTTCCACATCTTTTGATGAACCAAATAATTCTACTGCATAGCCTTTTTCAATCAGCATTTCTGCTAACTTAGCATAATGGTAGTGAGGCCAGCGTTTAGCTGGACCAAATTCAGCACCAGGGCAGAAACCGATAATCGGACGTTCGCCTAAAAGTGCGGTCTGTTTTTCAAAGTTTTTTAAGGTTTCCGCCTGTTGAGTTGGATCAACGGTTAAATAAGGTTTTAGAATAGGAATATCAGCCGCTTTTGGCACCGAATTTTGCTCAAAAGCTAACGCGACATAACGTTGCACCATCATTGGGTAATCACGTTTGTTATTGCGTAAATCGTTAAGCAAGAAATAACGGCTTTCCCCTTTCCAGCCACGACGCACAGCAATTTTTGCAAAGGCGGGAATAAAAGCTGACTTCAAGGAGTTTGGTAATACGATTGCCATATCATATTGATTGCGTAATGCCTTACCTAAACGATAACGTTCACACAAGGCAAACTTGCCATGTCCGAGCGGCATTTCAATAGCATGACGCACTTCTGGCATACGGGCTAAAAGCGGTTTACACCAATTGGGTGCCATTACATCAATTTGGCAATGGGGATATTGCAGTTTGAGTTGTTGATACAAACTGTGCGACATCATCATATCGCCGACCCAAGACGGGCCGATAATTAAAATATTCATGTTTGACCTTATAACAAAAAAAGTGCAGCTAAAAATAAGACCAATTTTAACCGCACTTTATCCATTTTCTAGTATTGAACGACATTATTTGTTCAATATTTTTATTTATTTAACCACGCCATGTACTCAGCCACACCTTCCGCTACGGTTTTAAATGGTTTGTCATAGCCAGTTGCGCGCAGTTTCTCAAGATTAGCTTGAGTATATTCTTGATAGCGAGATTTCAAATGCTCTGGGAATGGAATGGTTTCCACTGCACCTTTGCCATGGAATTTGATTACCGCTTTCGCCACTTCTGCGAAAGACTCTGCATTGCCGGTACCACAGTTAAAGATACCCGAAATGCCATTTTGCCAGCACCAAATGTTGACTTGTGCCACATCGCCTACATAAACGAAATCACGGCGGAAGTGTTCACTGCCTGCAAATAATTTTGGGTTTTCGCCTTTAAGGATTTGGTTATTTAAGTGGAATGCCACACTCGCCATTGAACCTTTATGGCCTTCACGTGGACCATATACGTTGAAATAACGGAAACCACATACCGGTGATTGCGCTTCAGGTAAAATCGCACGCACATATTGGTCAAATAAGAATTTAGAATAACCGTACACATTCAATGGACCTTCAAATTCACGCTCTTCACGGAATTCAGTTTTGTCACCATAAGTCGCCGCACTTGATGCATACAAGAACGGAATTTGACGATCTAAGCAGTAATGCAATAACTCTTTTGAATATTCGTAGTTATTGTGCATGATGTATTTACCGTCCCATTCAGTGGTCGCCGAGCAAGCCCCTTCATGGAATACTGCATCGATCTCACCTAAATCATCACCTGCAATAATTGACGCAATGAAGTCTTCTTTATCACAGTAATCTGCGATATCAAGATCCACTAAGTTAATGAATTTAGTCCCGTCTTTTAAGTTATCTACCACTAAAATATCTTTGCGTCCCATATCGTTTAATGCTTTAACGATATTACTGCCGATAAAACCGGCGCCACCTGTTACGATAATCATAATTCTGTCCTCTTTAGAATAAGTCTGTGTATTGTAATAGATTTTGTGCCGCTTAGCCAAAAAACTCGGTGAAAAACAACCGCACTTTTAAGCCCCAGTAACTCGTCCAGCCCGTTGTGGCCAAATCCATTTTTCCTTTATTTAAAATAATAATGGTTGGTGTCACATTCACCTGCCATTGATCCGCAATCTTGCCTTGAGGATCATTCACCGTTGTAAACTGATAGTGATGTGTTTGTAAATAATCCTCCACATCCTTATTTGTCCCCGAACGTAGCGCGACAGAGACTACCGGATAGCCTTCTTCTGAAAGTGAATTAATCGCTGGAGAAGTATAACGACAATAACCGCACCAACTTCCCCAGAAATAAATGATTGTCGGCTTAGCTTGATCTAATTGGGGTAAAAAGAAGGCATTTCCCTGCAAATCATAAAGTGCCGTTGCATTGATTTCAGGTGGAATATTAGGTTTACGAATAAAATCGAGAATACTGCTTACGACAATCAACGTCAGCAGGAGCGAAATCGCATTTTTAAATAAGGTTTTAAGTTTCACAATAAAATTTCATGAGCTAGGATAAATGGATTGTAATCGATCAGAAAAGTGCGGTCAAAATTGCAGATATTTTGCTATGATAACCCCATCATTTAATAAGGAGAAAAATATGGATAGTAAACAATTAGCACAATATATTGACCACACTGCCCTGACTGCTGAAAAAACAGAACAGGATATTCTTAAACTCTGTGATGAAGCCATTCAATACGGCTTTTATTCAGTCTGCATTAATTCAGGCTATATTCCTTTAGCCAAAGAAAAACTCGCTGGCTCAAACGTCAAAATTTGCACCGTTGTTGGTTTCCCACTTGGTGCCAACTTATCCTCAGTCAAAGCGTTTGAAACCCAAGAAGCCATCAAAGCTGGGGCGGGTGAAATCGATATGGTAATTAATGTTGGCTTGATTAAATCAAATAAATGGGATGCCGTAAAAGACGATATTCAAGCGGTATTAACCGCTTGTCATGGCGTGCCACTTAAAGTGATTTTGGAAACCTGCTTACTCACCAAAGAAGAAATTGTGAAAGCCTGTGAAATCTGTAAAGCGTTGGGTGTGGCATTCGTTAAAACCTCAACCGGTTTCAATAAAGGCGGCGCAACCGTAGAAGATGTGGCATTAATGAAGAAAACGGTAGGTAACATTGGCGTGAAAGCCTCTGGCGGTATTCGTGATACTCAAACCGCACTAGCGATGATTAAAGCGGGAGCTACTCGAATTGGCGCAAGCGCAGGCATTGCGATTGTAACGGGTGTTTCTGCTAATACCTCAAGCAATTACTAATCGATAATAAAAAAGGAGATTGAAGTGTATGCTTCAATCTCCTTTTTTAATCATCAATTAAAGAATCTCTAATAACTTCGTAAAGTCATCAAACACCCAATCAGGATTTGATTCCGCAATTGGAATGTTGTAGTTGTAACCGTAAGTTAAACCCACAGCTGGACAACCTGCTGAATGAGCAGCGAGAATGTCATTTCGAGAGTCACCTACAAACAATACTTGGCGGGGTTCTACGCCAAATTTACCACATAAATAATACAATGGGCCTGGATGTGGTTTAATCGCAGGTAATGACTGTCCACCAAGCATTTCACTGAATAAATGATCGATGCCAAATGCCGCTAATACTGGCTGAACGTGACGAGTTGGTTTATTTGTTACTACGGCCAAGGTATAACCACGAGCCTTTAAGGTTTCCAATGTTTCTTTTACATTTGGATACAAGCGGCTCACATTGCAAAGGTTCTCCGCGTAATACACGTTAAAACGCTCTTTCACTTGCTCCATTTCTGCATCTGAAAAGTCTTTACCTGTTTGTACTTTTACCCATTCTAAAGCACGAGCAATCAATACAGGTGCCCCATTACCAATCCAAGTTAACACTAACTCTTCTGGTGCTTGAGGTAATCCAAAGTCTGCTAAAGCAGAATTCACAGACAACGCTAAATCTGGCAAACTATTCACAAGCGTACCGTCTAAATCAAAACCGATAACTTTAAATTGAGTCTTCATTCTTACTACCATCTATTTAACTGAAGCTAACTGCGCGCGCATTTGATCAATGATTTGTTTATAATCTGGTTTACCAAAAATCGCTGAGCCTGCCACAAACATATCTGCACCGGCTGCGGCGATTTCTGCAATATTATCCTCTTTTACCCCACCATCAACTTCTAAACGGATATCTAAACCGCTTTCATCAATTAGACGACGTGCCTGTTGTAATTTTCTCAATGTTGAAGGTAAAAAAGATTGTCCACCAAATCCTGGATTCACGGACATTAACAAAATCACATCCACCTTATCTAATACATAATCCAAATAACTTAATGGTGTGGCAGGATTAAACACTAAACCCGCTTTACAGCCATGATCTCGAATGAGCTGTAAAGAACGGTCAATATGTTCACTGGCTTCAGGATGAAACGTAATGTAATCTGCACCCGCTTTGGCAAAATCAGGAATGATACGATCGACTGGTTTCACCATCAAATGTACGTCAATAGGTGCTTTAATACCATAATCACGCAAAGCTTTACACACGGCTGGGCCAAAGGTTAAATTCGGCACATAGTGATTATCCATTACATCAAAATGAATCACATCCGCACCGGCATTCAACACGTTTTGCACATCATCACCAAGACGAGCAAGATCTGCAGAAAGGATAGAAGGGGCGATTAAATAAGGTTTCATTTGTCATCTCCTAAAGGATAAAAGTGCTTGTAGTTTACTACGTTAGGCTTAGTTTTACCTTGATTATTTACAAGTTTTAGCTGAAAACAAAGAAAAAAATAACCGCACTTGATTCGATTGCCTCAAAGTGCGGTTGGTTTTTTATCGTATTTTAAAAGGATCGATTAGTTTAATCCAATGATTTCCCAACGGTTGTGAGATAGACCATCGATTTTGCCATTTTTCACATTCGTGATGTAATCGATCATCATATTTTGGATCGTGCCTTTTTCACGGCCCATAGCCACTTTAGATTCCCAAAGTACAGGAATTTGTTGTCCTTCCCAAATACCACCTTTACCGTTTAATTGAGCGAAACGATATGAGTTCATGCCCACTTTTAATTTCATATCATCAGTTACCGGTTTACCGTCAGCAAGGGTTAAATCAACGATTTTGCTACCTTGTGGATTACGTAAGTCAATTTTGTAATTTACGCCACCGAAAATGTCGTAAGTCACATATTTTGATTTTTTACGTTCCGCATTATAACGATATTCGGTGTCACCTGGTTGGATGGTATCGAAGTAGTTAGCCGACCATTCCATATATTCTTTTAATTGTTTACCGGTCAGTTCATAAACGGTGACATCACCACCTGCATAACGATAGTTAAAGATGATGTCTTTTTTCTTGATATCGCCTTTGTTCATACGTGCTTTTTGGTGGTCGAAAGAGAAAGTCACCACATCTGCACCACTGTAATGTTGTTCAACATCATTAATGAATGAAGATAAACCAGTATCTTTTGAGAATGCCGCTGATACACCGTGTTTGGTCTCTTGTGGCACCATTTCGTTTTCGGTTTGACCAATCACCACATTGTTTAATTCACGTAATTTCTCGTGATAAGGTTTATAGATTTCGGCAATTTTCTTATCCGCTTCAAGTTCTTTAACTGGAACGGTTTTGGATTCTTTCTTCACCAATTTCACTTCTTTTTTATCGTTGATATCAAAAGTGAGATCCACTTCAGATACCACGGTACCGTAACGGTGTGGTTCAGTGATAAGGGTATTTTTAATGGTTTCACTTGGTACATCTTTGTGCATGTGGCCTGCGATTACCACATCAATGCCGTCTACTGCATTGATGACATCACGCATACCGGTGTCTGGAATCTTGTTTTCATTGTCGATACCCATGTGAGCGATCACGATAATTGCATCAACACCTTTCGCTTTTAACTTCTCAACTTGTGTACGTGCTTCTTCCGTTGGTGAAGTAAATTTCATGTCTTTTAAGTTGCCCGTGTCTTCTTCAAATTTTGCTGACATTGGGGTACTTAAACCGATAATCCCGAGTTTTACGCCATCTTTTTCAATGATGGTTGTCGCATCAATATAACGTTTATCGTTTTTCTTATAATAGAAGTTTGCGGTTAATTTTTTCGCTTTGATGTCTTTTAAGATTTCATCTAATGCTTTCATCCCAAAGTTAAACTCGTGGTTACCAAGTACGAAAATATCATATTTCATTTCGTTTAATACTTTTGGAATTGGGTGATCTTTGTAATATTTTTTATCTTTTGCGAACACATCGACTTGGTTATCTTGGATCGCATCGCCCACATCCACTAACACCACGTTTTTGTTATTTTTACGCACATCTTTCACATAAGTTGCGATTTGCGCATAAGAACCAGATTTATCTTCTACGTCTGCGCCATAGCTCCAAGGTACAACGCGACCATGAATATCAGAGGTACCCAATATTTTAATATTTACTTCTTGTGCCATTGCTGTGCTAACAGCAGAAAGCGCAAATAATGAGCAAAGTAATTTTTTCATAGAATTTCCTTTAAAGTTGCACAAAGTGCGGTTAAAAATGCTGGAGAATTATAGCGATGAATCGATTGCCAACATAATTTTATTTTGAAGAAAAATAAAATTTGTGAGCACGTTCACATTTCATTTGGAGGATTAATGTCCTGTTTGAGAAAACAAGTTAATCACTAAAACACCGCTAATAATCAATGCCATACCAATCAGCCCAGCGGTATCGATTTTCTGACCAAAAGCGAAATATGCCACAATGGCCGTCAAAACAATACCGACACCCGACCAAATGGCGTAAACCAAGCCCACGGAAAGCGTGCGGAATACAAGAGAGACAAAATAAAATGAAATGGCATATAAGGTTAATGAGCCTATTGTAGGTAAAAGTTTGGTAAAGCCATCGCTGACTTTTAACAAATTCGTTGCCACAATTTCAAGGCAAATCGAAATAGCGAGTAATGTCCAAGGATTCATATCAATCAAAACGTAAAATAGAAAGTCGCTATTCTACCTTAAGCGGCTGATGGATGTAACCGAATTTGGCGAGCCATCGCTTGCATATAAGGCGCCGTTTGTTCAAAGAAATAACGGTAAGAGGCACATAAATAATTATGTGGATTGGGTTCATTTTCGAGAGAAACAAAACGATGTTTCGGGCAACCGCCATAACAGAGTTTACGAAACTCACAATGACGGCAAAGTGCGGTCAATTTTTGTGATTTTTCTAAACCGAATTGCTGTTGTTTATTGGAAAGCACAATCTCTGTTAAAGGTTGTTGAGTTAAATTGCCGACCTTGTATTCGGGATACACAAAATGATCGCAAGTATACACATCACCATTGGCTTCCGTGACAAGAGATTGACCGCAAGTGGGTTGATGAACGCAAGTTGTGGAAGGATAACCGAGCCATTGCCCTAGTAAATTATCAAACTGCGACACATAAATTTTTCCCACATCATGAGCATACCATTCATGAAAGACATCCACGAGAAATTGTCCATAACCTTCTGATGGTACTGAAAAATCAGTGACAGATTGTGTTTGTGCATGACGTTCGACAATAGGAATAAACTGCATATAAGTCGAGCCAAGCTGTTTGAGTGCTAAATAAGTTTCTCTTCCTTTTTGCCAGTTTTGATCATTAATGACGGTCAGGGTGTTAAATTCCACGCCATATTCTTGAAGCAGATTTAACGCTTTCACGACTTTTTCAAAGGTGGGGTTGCCGTTACCTGAAATACGATAACGATTATGTACGACACTTAAACCGTCAATAGAAAGCCCAATGAGAAAATGATGCTGTTTGAAAAATGCGGCCCATTGCTGGTTAAGAGCAATACCATTGGTTTGAAAGGCATTTGTGATCTGTTTCCCTTGGGCAAATTCCTGCTGATATTCAACGGCTTGTCGATAAAAATCTAAGCCTAAAAGAGTGGGTTCCCCACCTTGCCAAGCAAATTCAACCACATTGCCGGCGTGAGATTGGATATAGTTTTTGACGTAATGTTTTAAGGTGTCTTTCGACATAAAAGGCGCATGTTGCCCAAACTGTTCTGATTTCTCCAAATAGAAGCAATATTCACACTGAATGTTACAGTGAAAACTGCTTGGTTTCGCCATTAAGTGAAAATGAGCTTGTGGTGGAAAAACAGACATCAACCATCCTTTGTTACAACATTATTTATGACCTGATATTCGATCAAATGCCCCGTTTTGTTTGAGTTCTTTCGCAATGCGAATGGCGGTTTCGGTTTCACAGCCAGCATATTCCGCAATTTCGCGATACGTCCAATTATAATCAGGAAAGTTTTGTTTGAGGAAATATAAACTATCCATCACACGATCTAAAGTGCGTAAATAGGCACTTTTTGCTAAACGCTCTTCAGCTTCGCGTAGTTCATCTGCCAAGATCTGCAATAAACATTGGCTCATCACCGTATTATGCGTAAAAAACTCGCTCACTACATTGGGCTTGATGCGAGTAATTTCTGCATCAATTAAAACTTTCGCATTGCAATGATAGTGTTTATCCGTCATGGAAAATAAGGTTCGGAAACCAAAATAATCGCCTTTGGAATATAACCGCACCAAGCTTTCCTTACCATTTTCAAGGGTATGAAATAAGCCAATCAAGCCTGCTTGAACATAATAAAACTCATGTGCTGCTTCACCTTGTTGATACAAGAAGGAGCCTTTCGGCAAGTGATGTAACTCGGTGAGCTGACAATGTGATAACTCAGTAGGCTTGATTGAGCAATTTTCCATAAACATCCTTAAAAGTGCGGTCAGTTTTTTCTTTGTTTTTTATACTTCGTGAATAATTCGATATACCCAGTTTTCTAGCGGATCATTTAAACGTTTCATTTCTTGACGCATTTCTTCTAGCATCTCTTTTTTGACTGCTTCATATTCTGGCTTATAGAACAAATTATGCATTTCAGCCGGATCATTTTTCACATCATAAAGCTCGCAAATGTCCGAAGCATTAAACACTAATTTATAGTCTTTACGGTGCCACATGCGTTGTTCAAAATAAACGAAATGCCCTGCTAACTGTGCCAATATCCCTTTGCGTTGATTATCTTGATGTTGACGAACAATCGGCAAAATACTTTCCCCTTCAAAGGCAGAAGGAATCGGCTGATTAGCCAAATCATAAACAGTAGAGGTTAAATCATGCAAATAGACGAGGTTATCATCTTGTTGATTAACACGATTTGAATTCGGGTCTTTGATAATCATCGGAATGTTGTAAGTGGTATCAAACATGAACTCCCCTTTCTCAATCATTCGATGAGCGCCCATCGCATCCCCATGGTCAGCGGTTGCCACAATAAAAGTGCGGTCATAAATACCGTTGTTTTCTAAAAAAGTAAACAACTCGCCAATTGCATCATCAATCAAGGTGATATAACCCCAGAATTTTGTGATCACTTCTTTCCAATGATCTTCACTCGCTTCCCACATCCCCCACATTTTAGAGATGGTACGATAATGTCCTGGTTTTCCTTCTAGCGGTTTGAAGAAACTTTCATCTAGTACCACATCTTCTTTTCGATACATGGAATAATAAGGTTCTGGCACAATACAAGGCGTATGCGGCCCCCAGAAATTAATCCATGTGAAGAACGGTTTGTTTTCAGCAAGTGATTCACTAATATAGCTTTTCGCTTCATCAATAATGAAATACGGGATGGTTTGTTCTTTTGTGCCAGAAAGCAAACCACAAAGCTCTTGTACACGCAAATGTGGGTTATCCCCAAAATAAGCACGACTCACTTCTGGAATCTCATAACCTTTTTCATCTAACCATTCTTTATAACGATTGGAATGTGTCGGCGGTTGGTTGAACACTAAATTTTTATACACGCCACTGCCCGGATAACCATAGCCGTCAAAGTTATGCCCTTTGATACCATAATCTTCCGGTACGGATTTTGTACCCACGTGCCATTTCCCCACAACATAGGTGTTATAGCCGTCTAGTTTACCGATATTCGGTGCAGCTTCGCTCACTTCACCTGTACCGCCTTTTTCACCATTACGAATGATGCCATGGGTAGATGGCATTAAACCGGTAAAGAGTGAAGTCCGTGCGGGCCCACAAACGGAAGCGGGCGTAAAAGCATTATTAAAACGTACGCCATCTTTCGCTAGACGGTCAATATTCGGGGTTTTAACGATCTGGTGACCATAAGCCCCCAACATATCTTTACGCACTTGGTCGAGTAAAATATAGATAATGTTCATACACAATCCTTATCTATTTTAAGGGCGTACGTGATGTACGCCCGACTGCTTAATGTTGGTTAGAAAGATGTAATTGATGTTCTGTTTTTTCATTTTTTGGTCTAAAGACAATCAACACAATGAGTTGTAACACCGCATACACTTCCAACACTAACATTGGATTGCCATCTGGAGAAGCAAGACCAACAGGTGATAAGAAAGTATAAAGCGCGATTAAACCAAGAATCAATGAAACAGACGTCACTTTAATGTATTTCCAATTGGTTAAGTCTACATCGCCTTTATTGATGGTATTTTCCACATAAGGCTCACGTTTTAAGAATTGACCTAAAATCAACATCAAGACAACATCAAATACGAATAATCCGCCCATGACATACACGAAATTGATTTTCACCTTGAACACCCAAACAATACTGAAATAAAGTACCACGTGTACAAGTAAGGCTATACGTGCAGCCAAGCCAGAAACTGTTTTATTAAATAAACCCACAGCAAATAACGCCACGATTGGAATATTCACAAAACCAGCAAAGCGTTTAGTGATTAAGAAAATACCATCTGTACCGAACATCAAAAGTGGGCCAATAATCATGGTCACAATCGCCATAATGGTAGAGACTTTTTTCGCATAGACGATCAATTCTTGATCGGTACGTTGTTTTTTACTGATAGATGGTAGTAAGTCTTTACAATAAATCGTCGCTGCAGAGTTTAAGAATGAGTTAAAGGTACTTAAAATTGCGCCGAAAAGTGCAGCAATAAAGAAGCCTTGTAATGCAGTCGGCATCACTTTATTAACCAACAATGGATAAGAGGTATCAATTGGATTTAAGCCTTCGCCTAGAATATGGAAACTCAATAAACCCGGTAAATTAAGAATAATCGGTAATGTGAGTAAGAAAAGCGCTGCAATTAAAATCCCTTTTTGACCCGATGCTAAATCCTTCGCTCCTAAACAACGTTGTACGATAGCCTGGTTCGTTGTCCAATAGAAGAAGTGAACAACCATAATACCGGTAAAAATTGTTGGCCAAGGGGTAGAGTCGGTTGAACTACCAATAGCGTTCCATTTTTCAACGTGGGTGGTAGTGATGATATTCAACCCTTCTGAAATACTGCCATTACCTAAATAAAGTAACGCAAATACAGGTACAAGCAAAGCACCAATCACTAAGATCACGGCATTGATGGTATCGGAAACCGCTACCGCTTTTAACCCGCCAAAAATCGCATAAATCGCACCGACTACACCGATAGCAATCACGGTATAAACAATTGCTTGAGCGTAGCTTAATCCAAAGATCGTTTCTAGATTGAAGATTTTGTTAAAGGCAATTGCCCCAGTATAAAGTGCGGTCGGAATAACGATTAAAAGATAGAAGACTAAGAATAACCCTGACATAATCAAACGAGTTTGACGGTCAAAGCGATTTTCAAAGAATTCAGGAATGGTGGTATAACCGTTACGCAAATATTTCGGCAACATATAAAGCGCCAAGAAACAAAGCGGAATCACCGTTGGCACTGTCCACGCAATAATAGAAAAGTTGTTTTGATAAGAATTGGCATTCACCCCAATCAATTGCTCAGTAGAAAGTGAAGTTAACACCATTGAGCAACCAATCACAATACCGCTTAATCCTCGTCCCGCTAAGAAATAACCTTTCGAGGTGGTTAAATCATCGTTTTTAGTACGTAGCCATGAAATATAGGCCACTAAAGCCGTTACGATGAGGAAACTCAAAACCGTTAATAGCATACGCTCCTCCTTGTAGAAGCCAATATTAAATTCCATTTATAGACTACTGCTCAGTTTGTAAAGAGCATATGATAATTGTCATAGTGATTGTGTGAGAGGGATCACAAATTTAAAATAAAGTCTGTTTTTATAGATAATTATGAGCAAGATCATAAATTATTTATTTATCCAAAAGAATAATAATGCCGTACTCCCACACAAAAGGAGTTTGAAATGAGCTTAGAGTTAATTCTTATTTTGATTTTATGTGGTGTCATGACGAATATCATGTCGGCCATTTTTGGTATTGGTGGCGGTGTATTGATGGTGCCTATTCTCTACACTTTATTCCCACAATTTCCTTTACAAATGATTGCTGCAACATCGTTGACGATTGTCATGGGATCATCCTTTATTAACTTGATTTATTTCTACAAACAAAAAGTATCAATTAATTACAAAGCGATGCTCATTTGGTCTGTGGGTATGATTATTGGTGTGCAGCTAGGATTTGAATTAAGTTTTTACGTGCCAGATATTGCCATTATCAGCGTGTTTGTTATCACACTTTCACTATTAGCGATTCGTACTATTTTTAGTAAAGAAAGTGCAACGAGCCAGCAAACGACAACAGATGAAACCATAAAAGGAATGGGCCTTTCAACTTTTGGAGGATTTATTGCCGGTATGACGGGTATTGGAGGAGGCTCTATCATGGCGCCTTTAATTGGTCAGCTAAAATCCGTTAAAGCCCATCAAATTGCTCCTTATACCAATGCAATGATGTTTATTGGTGGGTTAGGCAGTCTTTATGGCTATCTTTCAAAAAACTCACCTCATCACTTTGGTTGGCAAATCGGTTACGTAAATTTTTCGATCGTGATTATTGTCGTACTCAGTGCTTTTGTGACCGGATTTTTATCGATGAAAATTCGAGGTAAATTATCACCGCAATTAGTCAAAAAACTATTAGGCATTATTTTATTGATGATCAGTGCCTATATGTTACTTATCCATGCTATAAAATAAAAAATGGCAGAGAAAACGCCCTCTGCCATTTGAATTATCTTTCTTCTCTTTTCACTTCATCCCACAAGATATCCATTTCAATTAAAGAAAGATCTTTAACTGATGAACCTCGCTCCTGTGCTTTTTCTTCTACTTTACGAAAACGTTGTTCAAATTTATTATTCGCCTTACGCAAAGCCTCTTCTGCATTGCATTTGAGATGACGAGACAAATTGACTGTTGCAAAAAATAAATCCCCGATTTCCTCTTCTATTTTTTCTTGATTACGAGGAGTTTGATTGATTTCATCCCTAACCTCTTGCAATTCTTCTTCAACTTTTGCTAATACAGGTTCAACGTCATCCCAATCAAACCCAATCTTTGAACATTGTTTTTGCATTTTTTGTGCTCTTAACAATGCAGGAAAAGCATTCGGAATATCATCTAAAATAGAACGTTTTTCTTGAACTGATTTCTCTTGGGCTTTAATACTATTCCAACTGGCTAATGCCTCTTCTTCATTTCCAGCTGTTGCATCACCAAATACATGAGGATGACGACGCACAATCTTTTTAGAAATATCATTAAGAACATCATCAAATGTGAAATAACCATCTTCAGAAGCAAGCTGACTGAAAAATACAACCTGTAATAAAAGATCGCCAAGCTCTTCTCTTAAATTAACAATATCTTTCTTTTGGATAGCATCAATGACTTCATAAGTTTCTTCGGTTAAACAAGGAATCATTGATTCATAATTTTGTTTAAGATCCCAAGGACAACCGCCGTTAGGATTACGTAATTGTGCAATTAATTGGATAAAATCTTGAATGGAGTAATGCATAAGAATATCTCTGAAATACTAAAAGTACGATTAGTATAAAACGAATAGTAAAATAGACAATATTCTTAAAAAAATTAAAGATAATTTGATATGAAATGATGGCAGGGGCGGAGAGGCTCGAACTCCCAACACCCGGTTTTGGAGTTATGCAAACTGTGAATAGTTGGCAGCCATTAAGAAAATAAATAACAAAAAATTCAATCAGTTATCCAATCAATCAAAATTTAATCACTTCCTAAATATTGGCACAAAGTTTATAGTCTTTGTCACAGCTAAGACACAATTTGGCACATCATTTTTATTGATATTTAAAGATCAAATTTTCGCGGTTTTCTGCGTTGTTTTGCGTTGAAAGATCTGATTAAAAGGATCTAAAAGGTGGTAGATCTGAAAAGACTTTATAAAGGATCTAAATTTGCGTTGAAACACACACATTTACTGCGCAGGCGTGGCGAGGGTTTGACTGCGATTTTTCGTGCGTGCATTTGGGCGAAAGATCGGGTTGAAACAGGGCTTTAAAGTTTGTTTTATTGATTGATTTGATATAATAAATTGGGGAAATACTAATAATATACAAGACAAAAACTGTTACTTGCGCAATAAAAAACCCGCATTTCTGCGGGCTGTTAATTTTGAAAGGATCTATTGCAGCAATTTGTATTCGGAGAACGTAATCACTTCTTCCCCTACCCAACTATTAATCTCTTTCAAGCGTTCTTGCAGTGGGATAATCTCATTGATAAAAAATACTCGCGTTGCTTTCTCTACATCACCAAAACCGCCTGTGTTATTAGGCACAATTCCCATTAGTTGCGGTGGTACACGGTGGGCCGCTAATACATCATCACGACTTGCATTTTTAATATTTAAGAAGTCATCTTTTGCCACTGCATCAGACAATGGGATAACTTGCATCCCGTCTTTCTTCCCGTTTGGGATATAAACAAACAAATTCTTAAAGTTTCCTGTGCCTTTTGTTTGGCGGATTTGTGTTTTGATTGATTCGATGTCGTCTTTGTTTTGTGTTGGGTCAGTCATGTAAATAATCGACCCCGCATGCGCACCGTTCAAATAATATTTGCGACGGAATAATGTCGCGCTTTCATTTAAGAAAGCCGATTGTAAAGCGGCTAAATATTCCGGCACGCCGTAAATCTCTTGGTTCACATCAGGATTGATCAGATTAAACACTGCATCTTTCAGGAATTCGTATTCATCAAATCCATTCACAATCTGATAAAAAATACCTTTCTTCACGCCAACGCGCATATATTTTGCAAGGGGCGATTTCAACGCAATCACTTTGCCGAATGTGTTTTCAACTTTTTCAAGGTAAGCATTACCAAACACCAAATAATCTTGCACCAGTTTTTCTAACTGTGTGCGTGGTAAAAGTGCGGTCGTTTTACAGGTAGAAAGCAAGATGTTTTTCTTCACGGTGATCGCACTGTTATGATGTGCCGATGCATTTAAGGCTTTGGCAAGATAACTTAAATTAATCGGCGGGTTGTAATATTTCTCATACATCAACACGCTTTCGAAATAATTCAAGACTTCTGTACGGTCAAGCACGGGAATAGGTTCACCAAAGCTAAACGCCTGTGCTTGATTCCCCGTAGAAAGTGCGGTTGATTTTTTTGATTTTTTACTCATTTGGTAATCCTATTCAAAAGTGAAAATAGTTGATCGGTTACTTGACACATCGCCGTTTAAACCATAAGGCACATTTAAAATGCAGTTCATAATTGCCCATGATAAGTCGCCGTGGCTTGCATCTTCTGAACGGTCAGAAACATAAGTAATCTTCCCTGTTCCGGTAATACGTTTTTTGACTGTCATAAAACTGGTGATGATTTCGTTACCATCAAATTTAAGGCGGCGTTTCTGAATTAAATTTTGTGTTTTTAATACCATCTCATTTTTTAAATCGGCGTTGTAATCAAGACCGATTGCCATTGGATAGAATTTTTTCACTTCTTGGAATACGCCAGAACCCATCCCCGTTTTATCAATCACAATGCGGGTGACATTGTAATCATCACAGAAACTTTTAATTCTGCTCGCTTGTGCTTCATAATCCATGCCGTGAAATGTTTGCCAATGCAAAACACGATAATCACCGCCTTCTACTTTAGGCGGGGCAATAATCGCCAACGCTGCACGGTCGCCAGTAAAGGCGGGGTCATAACCTAACCACACTTCACGATTACCAAATGGTCGTTGATAAAATGGCTTGTAATCGTGCCATTCTTCCAAGCTGTCCACTTGGCAAAGTTGCAAGTCGGCAAATTTAAAGGCGGAACTGTTATCATCAGCAAACTGGCATAAAAACAACTGTTCAAATTCTTCTTTGCTGTTTTCTGCGATCAGGTCGTCAATGTTAAATAGATTGCACCCGCCTTCCATTGCATCATAAATGCTAACAATCTGCTTCCATTGGCGGTCGGCACAAAGTTTCCCGCTTTTTAAATTCTCGTGCGAAATGTCAATTTCAACTTTGTCCGCCTTGGCCCGATTTTTATTAAATGCTTTCCCAGAGAAAAACGCATAAGCGGGATGTGCAATCGTGGTCGGCGTTGAAAAATACGTTTGGCGATACATCTTTTGCGCTGCCATACCTGATGCCACTTTCCGCATCACATCAAATTTAGGCACCCAAAACACTTCATCAAAATATAAATTGCCGTGATAAGATTGTGCCGTGGCAGAGTTCGTACCAAGAAAAATCAATTCTGCCCCATTTGGCAATTTGATAGTTTCGCCTTTTAAATCCACATCCGCGGTTTGCTTGGCATAGTTCACAATATAAGATCGGAACTGCAAAGCCTGTTTTTTACTGGCAGACAAAAAGATTTGATTGTGTCCAGTCGTCAATGCGTCAATAAAGGCTTCATGGGCGAAATAGTAAGTCGCCCCGATTTGTCGGCTTTTTAAAATATTTCTGATGCGGTTTTCTTTTGCTTTATGCCAAACACGCTGATAATTAAACATCCCATCAAGAAAGCCATTGATCAGTAATTCTTCTTGTTCCTGATCAATGGCGTTTTGTTCTGCTTTCTTCCGTTCGCCTTTGTTTCGATTAGCAAGTTTCGGATTTAAATCCACTTCATTGCCATCACCGAAAGAATATTTTTTCACTCTCGCCATGCGTTCCATTTGACGACCAAGCAAATCAATTTCTTTATAATCTGCCCCGCTTTTTTCTTCTTTGGCAATCAGCAAATTCAATCTTGTTTCAAGGGCTAATTCAACACGCCCAACGGGGGCGACATCATCCCATTTTTCGCGATCTTTCCAACTGGAAATCGTGGACGCAGCAATATCAAGCTGACGAGCAATTTCAGCGATTTTATAACCGCTAAAATACATCTGTTGTGCTTTTCTTTTTATTTCCGCCGTTACATCGGGCGAAGCTTGATTAATAACTTGTTCGTCCATTCATCATCCTTTCAATTTACAACCGCATAATAGAAAGGGGCTTGCCGTTAGTCTTTACAGCTCACCTGTGAACAGAAAAGCAACAAAAACAACCCATAGACCGCAAAAATTAAACCTTTCAGAATAATGGCAATCTTTGAGCCAAACCAACCACAGAAAGGACAACCAATGGCAAAAAAATCTAAATGGGTCGTTGTCGCAACCGAAGGTGCAACAACTGACGGTCGCACAATTCAGCGCAACTGGATTGAAGAAATGGCCGAAAGTTACGATCCAAAAAACACCTACGGCGCACGCATCAACCTTGACCACATCAAATTTTCTGTCTATATCCCTGAACTTGCCAATGCTCACTGCTTTGGTGACGTCTTAGCCGTGAAAGCAGAAGAACGTGAAGATGGCAAATTACAGCTTTTAGCCGAACTTCAACCAACTGATGCACTCATTGCCTTAAACCAAAAAGGACAAAAAGTTTACACGTCAGTGGAAATTGACACCAATTTTGCAGACACAGGCAAGGCATACTTAGTCGGTTTAGCCGTTACGGATAATCCGGCAAGCTTAGGCACAGAAATGTTAAGTTTCTCGCACAATGGCTTAAATGCACGCAAGTTAAAAGCAGATAACATCTTCTCAGCCGCCATTGAAACCGAATTAGATTTCGAAGGTTGGGATGGTTTAGACCATCCATCAGTATTCACAAAAATCAAAGCGTTATTTGCGAAAAAAGAAAAATCGGATGATGAACGCTTTTCAGACCAATCCAGTGCAATTGAGCTTTTAGCCGCACAACAAAAAGAAATCTTAGAAAAATTGACCGCACTTCAAGGCGATTTTGCAAATCAACAAGCCGAAATTGAAGAAATGAAAGCGAGCAATGAAGAAATCCATGCCACGTTTGAAGAACTCAAACAAAAGCCGGCACAAGCCGAAAACCCCCGCCCATTAGTTTATGGTGAAGAACCTGAAACTGACGGCCGCTTCTTTTAATTTATCTTAGGAAAAAACCAAATGAATAAATTTACTCAACAAAAATTCCAAGCTTACATTGCAGGCGTTGCACAAGATAACGGCGAAGATGTGGCATTCGTTGCGAATGGCGGACAATTTACCGTTACTCCTACAATGCAACAAAAACTAGAAAACGCAGTGCTTGAAAGTTCCGATTTCTTGAAACGCATCAATGTGGTGCCAGTTACTGAAATGAAAGGTTCTGCATTGCGTTTGGGCGTGCTTTCACCAGTTGCAAGTCGCACAGATACCAATACCAAAGCACGTGAAACAACGGACATCCACAACTTACAAGAAAACTTATATTCATGCGAACAAACCAACTTTGACACGCATTTAAACTATGCAACGTTAGACAGTTGGGCTAAATTCCCTGACTTTGCGACACGCATTGGCAAACTTAAAGCAGACCGCATTGCATTAGACCGTATTATGATCGGTTGGAACGGCACAAGCGTGGCTGCAACAACCAACCGTGTAACAAATCCATTGTTGCAAGACGTGAACAAAGGTTGGTTAGTTCAAATCAAAGAAAAAGCCACGCCACGTGTGATGAAGGAAGCGAAAAGCGGCACAGGCAAAATCGAAATCGGTGAAGGTAAAGAATACAAAAATCTTGATGCATTAGTTTTTGCATTAAAAGAAGATTTCATTCCTGACCAATACCGTGACGACACAAAACTTGTGGCGATTATGGGTAGCGACTTGTTAGCGGACAAATACTTCCCGCTTATCAACCAATCAAAACCTAGCGAACAAGCAGCAGGCGATGCTGTAATCAGTCAAAAACGTGTTGGCGGTTTACAAGCCGTAACCGTGCCATTCTTCCCTAAAGGCACTGTATTGGTGACATCACTCGACAACTTGTCAATCTATGTGCAAGAAGATCGCATGCGTCGTCACTTAAAAGACGTGCCGGAACGCAACCGTGTGGAAGATTACTTGTCATCCAATGAAGCTTATGTAGTTGAGAACTACGAAGCCGTGGCGATGGCGGAAAACATCACCGTTCTTGATGCACCAACTCACGCGTAATCATAATGCGACCAACTAAACGTCACTTTCTTGAAGTTTCTGCCGCTATCGCTAATGCGGCAGAAACCGAAGATCTAAGCGACTTCACGGAATACGAAAAAATGTGCCGTATTCTTGCGAGACATCGAAAGGATTTGAAAAACATCCAATCGACAGAACGCAAAGCCGCATTTAAAAAGCAAATTTTGCCTGACTATCTGCCATGGATTACAGGAGCGTTATCTGCCGGAACAGGCAAACAAGATAATGTCTTGATGACATGGTGCGTGTGGGCGATTGACTGCGGGGAATATCACCTTGCCTTGCAGATTGCTGATTATGCCGTATTCCATGATTTGCGTTTACCTGAACCGTTCACCAGAACACTTGGCACATTATTGGCGGAAGAATTTGCCGACCAAGCAAAAACCGCACAAGCCGCCAATCAGCCATTCGAAGTGTCGTACTTAGAGCAAGTACAACGTATCACCGCTGAATGTGACATGCCAGATGAAAGCCGTGCGCGATTGTTACGTGAATTAGGCTTGTTATTGGTTGAAAAGAACCCTGAACAAGCCTTGCAATATCTCGAACGTGCTTTAGGGTTAGATCAGAAAGTTGGCGTGAAAGGCGACATTAAAAAATTACGCAAAAAATTAAGCAAAGCCGATGAATAATCGGATTTGATAACGAGCAAACCACGCCACGCGGGGCGGATAAAAGCGCGGTCAGGTTTCTTTACCTCTTTTCCTGATTGTTGCTCTTTATCCTCACCCCGCTTTTTTATAGGTAGATTTTATGTCAGACGGTGCAATCTCAATCAAACTCGCCCCCGATTATGAAATGGGCGCAGTGCAAAAACAACTGGAAGATTACGGAACAGGCGAAGATATTATTCGAAACGATGATTTTTTTCCTGATATTTCTCTTTCTGATTTTCGCAATCAATATCGTGCAGACGGCACAGTCACCGAACAACGCTTGCAAGATGCATTGATTGAAGCCATCGCCAGTGTAAATGATGAATTATCTACATTCAAAGCACAAAGCGAACATCACTTCCTTGAACAAATCCCCGCACCATCAGTCAACGGCGAAAGCGTGTTGATTTATCGCTATAAACGCGCGGTGAACTGTTTGGCACTGGCTAACCTTTACGAGCGTTACGCAAGCTATGACAGCACCAATGATGGCGAAAAGAAAATGGATTTACTCAAAGACAGCATCAACGAATTAAGACGAGATGCACGCTTTGCCATTAGCGACATTATCGGCAAAAGACGGGTCGATGCGGAGTTAATTTGATGGAAGTTTACGCACAACAAAATGACAACTTGGACGCCATTCTTTATCGCTATTTTGGCCGCAGTGAAGGACTTTTAGAAATTGCGTGTGAATTAAATCCGCATTTAATGGATAAACCAGTCATTCCAATCAGGACACCAGTAATATTGCCAGAAACTGACACAGAAAAGATCAGCGTGGCAAGTGACACTATACAACTTTGGAGCTGATATGCACGACACACCATCAAAAGCGTCTTACACATCAGGATTATTTGCCTTCTTCATAGGACGCATTGCGGATATGTTTTCAAATGTAAATTGGGCAGACGTTGCATCAGTAACAGGTATTGTGATCGGCGTCGCAACATTCCTTGTAAATTGGTATTACAAGAAAAAAGATTTTGAATTAAAAGAAAAAGAATTAAACCAACGGAGCCGGAGCCATCACCATGATTAAACGAACAGCGAAATATGCATGCAGTGTTGTGGCGATTGTAGGATTGGCACTCTCTTTACACGGGCATGAAATTAGAACATCAGAAAAAGGCTTGCTATTGACTGGCAATGCAGAAGGATGTCAAAGAGTGCCATATAACTGCCCTGCAGATGTATTAACATTTGGGCTAGGAACCACTGATGCAGTCGAAAAAGTCATTCCACATAAAGTCTATACAGATGAAGAAATTGCAAATGCCTTTACAAAGGGAATTAAACAAGCCGAAAAATGTGTAAATACGTATGCAAACGGTCAAGCAATGCCGCAAGGTGCATTTGATGCCTTAGTGTCAATTACCTTTAATGCAGGATGCGGGAACTTAAAAAACAGCACGCTTTTTAAAATGGCAAGGAAAGGATATAGCAAAGCCATGTGCGGTCAATTTGAACGATGGATTTATGCAAACGGCGTTCCACTGAAAGGCTTAATTGAAAGACGACAAAAGGAGAAAGCATTATGTTTGGGTTCTTAACGAAAAAAGAAAAATACATTTTATTGGTTGGCCCGCTCATGCTTGTGGCAATTATCCTGTTTCAAGGGTGGCAAGCTAACCACTGGCGAGCTGAAGCCGCCAAAGAAGAACAATTAAAACAACAATGGGAAGCGTCTTACATTGCCTTAAATGAAAGCGTGGATAAATTCAATGAGCAACAAAAAGCACTCACGGAAGCCGTTAATCAATTAAAAATCTCTCAAACCAAGCAAACACAGGATTTAAAAAATGCACTTAAAAAACACCAAGATTGGGCTGACACTTTTATCCCTGATGATGTTAGCGGCGTGTTCAACTACACCGAAAATCATTAAACAGCCAATTCTATGCCCGCAAGTCGCAGAATGTACACCATTTGCCGCCACAATTAAAACAAACGGGGATTTGGCTAACGCTTATCTACAAAGCCAACAAAAGCTAAGTGTATGCATTGTTGAGAATCAAGCATTAAAGAAATGCATTGATGAATTTAATAAACAGGAAAAACAATGACCGATCAATTTGACCGTGCGCAAGAACTCGAACAAATGACACGTGATATTGCGTTACAAAAACACCGCACTTTTAAAGCAATCAGTGCGTTTTATTGCGAAGATTGTGACATCCCCATTCCTGAAAAACGTCGCAAATTAATTCAAGGCGTAACCCGTTGCGTGGATTGTCAGCAAAAATACGAAATGCAACAACGGAATTTCAGAAAATGAAAAAGCCAAACCAACTGCGCAAAATCCTTGAGCAAAGTCACCAAGACTTTGTGAAAAATCCCGACCGCTTACAGCTTTATGTTGACGGCGGTCAAGTTGTTGCAACTGGCAGCACATCACTGAGCTTTGAGTATCGTTACACACTCAACATCATCATCACCGATTTTTCCTTTGATATTGCAAGCCTCATTGTGCCGATTAATGCGTACTTACGGAAAAACCAACCTGAACTATTCGAAAATCCGCAACGCCGTGAAAACGCCTTTAAATTCCAAATGGATTACAACAATAACAACACAGCGGACGTATCTTTTGAAATCCAACTTACCGAACGAGTTGTGGCAAAACAAGTGGGCGAAAATGTGCAGATGACATACGCCACAGAGCCAACCGCACCTGAATGGGAACAGTTAGGAAAAGTGAAAGTGTATCTAGGCGAAATTACGGATGAAAATTTAATTTTTAAAGGCGGTGAATAATGGCAACGGTGGAGGAAATCCAAGCTAAACTGACCGCACTCATTAATAATCTCTCACCGCAAGCCCGTCGCCAGTTGGCCCGCAACATTGGGCAAGCTTTAAGAAAAAATCAACAAGCCCGCATCGCACGTCAAGAAAACCCAGACGGCACAGCATTTGAGCAAAGAAAACCAAGAAAAGAATTTGGCAAAAAGAAAGGCAGAATTAAACGAAAAGCCATGTTTGCAAAGTTGAGAACGGCAAGATATTTCAAAATTCAGAGTAATGCCAATGAAGTGTCGGTCGGTTTTAATGGGTCAAGCGCAATGATCGCAAAAGTGCATCAATACGGATTAATGAGCAGTCCATCAAAAACAAAAGATTTTAAAGTGCCATATGCACAGCGTGAATTGTTAGGCTTTAGCCAAAGCGATTTAGACATCATCGAAGATTTAGTCATTGAACAATTAAGTATTTAAACATAAACAGCGAGCTTTTATGAACAATTTGCAATTATCAGTCTTACTCAATGCCATTGATAAAATGTCTGCACCGTTGAAAAGCGCAAGCAAAAGCGTGTCTGAACTTTCAAAGAAATTGAAAGAAAATAAAAACGTGCGCGCACAATTAAGCAAAGCCGAGCGAGAAAACGAAGCGGCTATCAAAAAATATGCTGCAACGATCAACCCATTAAAAAACAAATTAAGCGCACTCAATAATGAAGTGGCAAAAGCTAAACAAAAAGCCGACTTATACACCAATCAATTAAACAGTGCGAAAAATCCAACCGAGCAATTCAAAAATAAAGTATTGGCTGCACAACAAGCCGTCAAAAAATTAACTGCCGAGCAAATAGCGACAGCCAATAAATTAAAGCAAACTCGCCAAGAACTCAATGCGGCGGGGCTATCATCAAAAACACTTGCACAACGTCAAAGTGAATTAAAAAGCAAGATGAGCGCGGCAAATCAGCAGATTAACAACCAATCCGCCGCATTGAGCAAGTTAAATGCTAAACAGGCGGCTTACAATCGCTATCGTGGAAAAGTCGATAATCTCAAAGATATTAACAGCAAAGTACAAATTGTCGGAGCGCAAGCACTTGCAGCAGGCGCGACCATAACCGCACCTTTGGTTGGTTCCGTGCGTGATTTTATGAGCTTTGAAGATGCCATGGTTGGCGTGGCAAGACAAGTACAAGGCTTGAAAGATGACGCGGGAAATTTCACGTCTGAATTTGAACAGTGGAAATTAAATATTCAGGATCTATCAAAAGAATTGCCACTCACAACCGTGCAAATCGCAAACATGATTGAAAGTGCAGCAAGAATGGACGTGCCAAAAGAACAACTTGCAGAATTTGTGCGTTTAAATACTCAAATGGCAACAGCATTTGATGCGGCTAATCCGGATGAACTTGTCGAACAATACGGGAAAGTAACAAAAAACTTTAAACTATCCGCACAAGCATCACGCGAACTGGCTGATGCCATTAACTATCTTGATGATAATGCCATTTCTAAAGGCACGGAAATCATCGGATTTATGAACCGAGTTTCAGGGATTTCTGGCATCGCAAATATTAGTGAAAAGAACATGGCGGCTTTAGGTTCAACCTTGCAAACTGCAGGGGCGGCAGAAGAACAGTCCGCGACAGCCGTCAATGCTATCTTCACCCGCTTATCACAAGCAAGTAAGAAAAAGCCCGTTAAAAATGGCTTGGCCGCGTTAGGTTTAAGTGCAAATGCCGTTGAATTAGGCATGGTTAAAGATGCACAAGGCACTATTTTTAAAATCGTGGACGCACTCAAAAAACTGCCTGAATCAAAACGACTTGGAACCATTGCCGATTTAGTTGGCACGGAACACACAAAAACGCTCGCATTGTTAGTATCAAATACGGAAGAATGGCGCAGACAAATTGAACTAGCCAATAGTGAAGCGGCAAAAGGCTCAATGGGGCGTGAATTTGACACGAGAATGAAAGCGTTGTCGTCTAAATGGGGCATTTTTAAAAACAGACTTTTCAATATCAATTCAGTTATTGGGGGAACCCTTGCGCCAACGCTTGAACGATTAATGGATAAAATCGGCGGCGTAATTGATCGTATTAAAAATTGGATTATTGAAAATCCAAAACTCACATCAAACATTGTGATGATTGCGGGAGCAATCGGCGGAGCATTGACGATTTTCGGGGCATTAAGCACGGTTTTAAGCTTTGTCTTATACCCTATTGCACGTTTAGGCTTGGCATTGGCAAATTTAGGCGTGCTATTGCCAAGAATTGGCGGTGCAATCGTTCGTGGATTGTTATCACCACTTAAATTTGTGGGGCTTGCATTATCCCCTATCGGCGCCGCTATCATTGCGGCAGGCATTGCAATTTTCAAATACTGGCAACCAATCAGCTCATTCTTTAGTGGTTTTTTAAGCGGATTGCAATCAGGATTACAACCTGTCATCGACAAATTCAAACCGCTTGTCGGTTGGATTGAAAGTGCTTTTAACTGGTTCACTAACCTACTTGCACCAGTGCAAAGCACAAAAGAAGATTTAGATGCCGCCGCGAATGCCGGTAAAAAGTTCGGAGAATGGCTTGCCGCAGGCATTGATTTGGTGACAAAACCTTTGCAATGGCTGATGGATAGCATTAAGTGGGTGCTTAACAATCTGCCAACGCTTGAAGGGATTGGAAAAACAATCGACACAGCAAAACAGAAAGTATCAAATGCCACTGCAAATGCGATGAATAATAGTGCGGCTGGGAGCTATTTCATGACTGGTGCAGGATTAGATGCGCCAAATGTGAATAGATGGTCAGGCGGTTATGCGGGAAATGGCGGGAAATATGAGCCTAAAGGCATTTTCCACGGTGGTGAATACATCATGACAAAAGAAGCAACAAGCCGCCTTGGCGTTGCAACGCTGAACGCCTTAAATTACGGAAAACAAGCCTTAATTGCGGGCGGTTTAGGTATAGGACTTGCCACAGCCGCACCAATTCAGGTGGATAACAGACCGCCAATTTCAGCCCGTCCAAGCATCAGCCAAACTATGCAACCAATGGCGGTGAATATCACCATTAATGCACAAGCTGGGCAAAATGAACGACAAATCGCCCAACTTGTCGCCGCAGAGCTTGAACGAATCAACCGACAACAACAAGCAAGAATGCGAAGTCGAATGACAGATCGGGCATAAAATAAAAGGGCGAAAGCCCTTTTTTGTTACCCTGTTTTTCACACTCCTACACACTCGCAAAATCAAACAAACTCACCAAAAATAGGGGCAATTATTACAAGTAGAAATCCGCCCATGTCAGCCGATAACAACCGCAGAATTGAAAGCATTATCCGCTTTGGCTTAATTGCCGAAGTCGATTACGCACAAGCAAAAGCACGGGTAAAGTGCGGTGAAATATTGACGGATTTTTTACCATTTATCACTTTGCGTTCCGGAACGACAAAAACATGGTCGCCGCCAACACAAGGCGAACAATGTGTCATCTTAGCGGCAAGTGGCGAACTGACAACAGCGTGCATCATCACAGGGCTTTACACTCAAAACAGCCCAAGCCATTCAGCCGATGAACACGTGATCGAATTTGCCGATGGCGCAAAAATCACCTACAACCAAGCAAACAGCGATTTGGTTGTGACAGGAATAAAAACCGCCACTATCACCGCCGCCAATCAAATCAATATTGACTGCCCCACTGTCAATATTAAAGGCGATGTGAATATTGACGGGGATTTATCTACAACAGGCACAACCACAAGCAAGGGCGCAATTAGCACACAAGGGGCAATTTCAGCAAAAGGCGACATTAAAGGCGGAAATATTAGCTTACAAAGCCACGTTCACGTTGCACAAGGTGAAAAAGTACGAACAAGCAAGGCAACAGCATAATGAATAGATTTACAGGCGAGAAAATAACAAGCGAAACGGAACATATCAAGCAGTCAATCGCAGACATTTTATTGACGCCAATCGGATCACGCTTACAACGCCGAGATTATGGCAGCCGTATTCCAGAACTGATTGACAGACCAATGAACCACGCTTTGTTGCTCCAACTTGCCGCAAGTGCGGTGATGGCATTGCACAAATGGGAACCCCGCGTGACGATTAGCCAATTTAAACCACAACTTACAGAAAACGGCATCACTTGCTCAATCGTGGGCAGAACAAGAAATCAAAACAATATCATCAATTATGATGATGTATGGCTAGGCGGTAAGAATGAGCGAATTAGTTGATCTATCAAAACTGGACGCACCAAAAGTTTTAGAAGATTTAGATTTTGAAACCTTACTTGCGGAAAGAAAACAAGAATTCATCAAATTATTTGACGAATCAGAACGTGCATTCTGGCAGTCTCGCTTAAGCCTTGAAAGCGAACCCATTACAAAACTCTTACAAGAAGTTGTCTATTTGCAACTGCTTGAACGCACACGCATCAATCAAGCCGCACAGGCAACCATGCTTGCTTATGCAACAGGGAGCGATTTAGACGTTATCGCCGCCAACTACAACGTAAAACGCTTACTTATTCAAGCGGAAGATAACTCAACGACACCACCAAAGCCCGCAATCTACGAAAGCGATGCGGAACTTCGAATTCGAACACAACTAGCCTTTGAAGGAATGTCAGTCGCAGGGCCAAGAAACGCTTATGTGTTTCACGCCTTATCCGCTCACGCCGATGTGGCTGACGTGTCAGTTGTATCACCTGAACCCGCCAATGTTACCGTCACTATTTTAAGCCGAACTGGGCAAGGCGTAGCAAGTGAACAAGTGTTGAAAGCCGTCCGAGAAAAATTGAATGAAGAAACCATTCGACCAATCGGGGATCGTGTAACAGTGCAAAGTGCCACAATCCAAACATACGAAATCCGAGCAAAATTGCATTTATATCGTGGGCCTGAATATGAAGCAATAAAAGCTGAAGCGATGAAAAAACTCACTGCATACACCGCAGAAAAACGCAGATTAGGTCGAGATATTAGCTTATCGGGAATTTATGCTGCACTACACCTTGAAGGCGTTCAACGAGTGGAATTACTCGCACCAACAGCCGATATTGTTTTGCCTAGCTCAAAATCAGGCTATTGCACAAATATTAATATTGAGATTGTAGTAAGTGATGATTACTAGTCACCTATTGCCAACTGGTTCAACAAAACTGGAGAAACGAGCCGCAGAAATTTTAAAAAGTGCGGTTGAAAATCCAGTCATTATTGCTGACTTGATCAACCCTGACAAATGCCCATCGGAGCTTCTTTCCTATTTGGCGTGGGCATTTTCGGTGGACAAGTGGGATGAAGATTGGAGCGAAGAAGTTAAACGCATTGCCATTAAACAATCTTTTTTCGTGCATAAACACAAAGGCACCATTGCCGCCGTAAAACGAGTGATCGAACCAATAGGCTATCTTGTCGAATTAAAAGAATGGTTCAATCAAAAACCGCAAGGCAAAGCCGGCACATTTAGTGTTACCGTAGAAGTACCGGAAACAGGACTGAATGAGCAAACTTACAACGAATTAGTGCGATTAATTAATGATGTAAAACCTGTTTCACGCCATTTATCACAGCTCGCCATCGCCATTTCTCCAACTGGCACAATGAATACATTCTTTGGGCAACAAACAGGCGAAATCATCAGCGTTTACCCTATTTAAGGATTTATATGACAGCACAATATTTCACAGTATTAACAGACTACGGCACACAAGCTTTTGCTAACGCCATCGCAACCAATCAACCAATTCAATTTTCAAGCTTTGCAGTGGGTGACGGTAACGGACAAGCCGTCACCCCAACGGCAGACCGCACAGCATTGGTGAAAGAGACACACCGTGGGAATGTCAGTGCCGTATCACTCGATCCACGCAACAACAAGCAAATCATCATTGAATTGACCATTCCGGAAGATGTGGGCGGGTTTTATATCCGAGAAATGGGCGTTTTCGATAGCACAAACAAATTAGTGGCGTATGCAAATACGCCTGAAAGTTTTAAGCCAACGCTTGAAAGCGGAAGCGGCAAGGTGCAAGTGTTGCGGATGATTTTAAAAGTCAGCAATTCCCAAGCTGTCACATTGAGTATAGATAATTCGGTGATTTTTGTTACCCGTCAGCAATTAAACCCGAAAAAAATCACATCGCAAACCGCAAATGGATTTGATGATAGCGGGCATACACACGAAATCGAAACCGCCGACACAACAAAAGCAGGTATTGTGCAACTTACCGATGACACGGGGCTTGATAGTGACAAGTTGGGCTTGTCTGCAAGAGCCGGTAAAAAACTTGCACAGCTCATCAGCAAGGTTCAACTCGCCCTTGGCAATTACATTCCAAACAACAAAAAATCAAATTCAGTCACAAGCAACAGTAATGAAGATGTGGCGACATCGTCAGCCGTCAAAACGGCTTATGATAAAGGTGTGGAAGCAAAAACTGCTGCAGATAATGCAAACCAAAATGCTGACGGTCGTGTATCTAAATCAGGCGATACGATGACAGGCGATATGTCATTTAAGCAAGGTGATTACAGTGGTATTAATTTATATAACAATGATGGATACTACTTGAGGCTCGAAGGCAATAATCACGCTAACGGCTCTATGCTTACTGCGGTATATCGTAAGCCAAACGGTGAAAACGTGGCAGTGGTATCTTTTCCAAAAAGAGATGGTACGATCGCTTATGTTAATGACGTCGTCGCAAAAAGTGGCGACAGCATGAAGGGCACACTCACATTTACCGGCGCAACTGAAAACTATTATATTGGAAATTACTCATGGCGTATGCCGATTAAGTTTTCGGGTGATACGTTTATTGGTAACGAAGTCACCGGAATTGGATTTAACAACAATGGCTCATTAAATCTCGGCGGTCGAAAAAATAGCTCTGAATTTATCGCAACGATTGACAGTGAGGGGATTTATACCGGTGGTGTTGTGCGTGCTACCGGACATACCGCGAAAGCATATGGACAGGGCGGATTTGCCAATCAATGGACCGACAAAAATGCACCGTATGCAGTACATAACCCAAATGCCAACGGGAAAAATATCTATTATCCCTTTATCAAGGGGTTTAACACCAATGGCAATCAATATGGCACGGCATTTAGTTTTGGGTATATGACCCCCGGGACAATTGATCAATTTGGCAGCGGCGCCATCCATTTACTTACGGATAGCGGCAACGGCAAAATATGGTGGTTTGGACACGATGGGGTATTACGGGGAGATGATTTTGTCACGACTGACGGTAAACGCCTCTCAGACTTACCGAGAGAACGCCTTATTTGGCAAGGGTCAACGGATAACCCAATCACAGTTAATGCGCAAGTTAGCAAAGGCGCGTTATTTATATTGATGGATACTCCCAATGGACCAAACGCGAATCGCCCAATTTGGTTCAGCGCGCCCATCGAACAATGCCACGACACACGCATCGGCGAATACGATACAGGCGGAACCGCTGGTGACTATAACTATGTCACTCTCGCGTTGTTGCATCGTAATGGTAACAATATCACTATCACCCCACAAAGTGACGGGCGCAAACCAAGAATTAAAAAAGTCGTCGTATTTGGTTAACTTAACTAAGGATAAAAAATGAAAGTGTATTTTTCAAAAAAAGATATTGGCCAATATGTTATCTATCCTGCCCCCGAAGATGAATCATTGTATTTTGTGTTGGACGTTGAATCTGACGATGAGTTAGCGCAAAAAACACCGGTATTACATCAAGACAAATTAGTGTTAGTGGACAAACAACCTACTAAAGATCACGAGTGGAACGGTAAAAGTTGGGTTATCCCTAAAGAAAAGCAAACAGCGCTTTTAATTAAGCGAAAAAATAATTTAATGCAAATTATTGCCAATAAAACCGATAATTTTAAATCTCAATATCTTGCAGGCTATTCGCAAGCCGAAATCGACAGTTTTTACCGACAAGAACGTGAGGCGCGAAACGAATTGCCGTTGATGTTACTTACTGAAATTTTTGAAGGGCGCGATGACTTAAAATCAGTAGATGAGCTGAAAAAGAAAGTAATTGAAAAAGCGGATTTGTTTGCAATCATAATGGGAAAATTGTTTGCCATTAAGCAAGGGTTTGAAGCCCACATTGAAAAGGCTCAAACAATGGAAGATCTAGATAAAATTGAAGAGGATATTAACAAATGGCAAAAAATTTAAAAACATGGGGCTATCACGTTTTAATCGCTGCAGATCAGTTTTTTAATGCTCTTACTGGCGGTGCGGCAGATGAAACATTATCAAGTCGCACCTATCGCGGAGCGATATTAGCCGAGCAACCGAAAAAACGGTGGCGTGTACTCTACCGTTTCATCAATGGATTATTTAGAGATAAAAACCATTGCAAGACCGCATATGAAAGCGAAATAAACGGCAAGCAACAAGACGAGCGTTTTCCATCACGAATAAACAAATAAAAGGGCGAAAGCCCTTTTTGTTACCCCGTTTTTCACACTTCCAACCGCTCGCACTGCTCCATTCTCTCGATCACAATAAAGACATTATTTAACCAATAGAAACCATAGGGCTAAAATATGTCTGATGAATATCTCCATGGGGTCAAGGTAACGGAAATTGCCGAAGCCTTGCGAACACTCACCACATCATCCACTGCCGTGATCGGTTTAGTGGCAACGGCAGCAGATGCAGATGCAACTGTTTTCCCACTCAATAAACCCACTCTTTTAACAGGTATCACCGCCGAAGTCCAAGCGAAAGCCGGCAAACAAGGCACATTATCCCGTGCATTAGATGGCATTGCTGACATCGTGAATTGTAAAGTGGTCGTCATTCGAGTGGAAGAAAACGACGATGAAAGCACCATGAAAGCAAACGTCATCGGTACAGTGGACAGCGAAGGAAATTACACTGGCTTGAAAGCGTTCTTGGTATCTGCTGCCGTTTGTGGCGTGAAACCGCGTATTTTCTGCGTGCCGAAGTATGACAGCCAAGATGTTACCACCGAGCTTTTAAGCGTGGCGAAAAAACTGAATGGCTTTGTGTATGCATCGTGCGGATCAGCAAAAACCAAAGAAGAAGCGGTCACTTATCGCCGTAATTTCTCACAGCGTGAATTAATGCTGATTTTCGGTGACTTCTTGTCATTCAACCCGAACACCAAAGCAACCGAAGTGGATTATGCAGTTGTCCGCGCGGCGGCAATGCGAGCGTATCAAGATAAAGAATACGGCTGGCACACTTGCATTTCAAACAAAGGTTTGACTGGCGTGACTGGCGTAACTAAACCGCTTTCATTCGACATCAACGACAGTGCGACCGATGTCAACTATCTGAACGAACAAGGCATCACTTGTTGTGTGAATCACAATGGCTTCAAACTATGGGGCTTGCGCACCTGTTCAGCCGACAAGTTATTCATCTACGAAAACTACACTCGCACCGCACAAGTGTTGAAAGACACTATCGCACAATCATTTGATTGGGCAGTAGATAAAAACATCAGTGTGATGTTGGTGAAAGAAATCGTGGAAGCGATCAATGCGAAATGGCGTGAATATGTGGCGAAAGGTTACTTAGTCGGCGGTAAAGCATTTATCAATTCATCACTGAACACTGCCGCCACATTAAAAGATGCAAAATTGCTTGTGTCTTATGATTACTGCCCTGTTCCGCCATTAGAACAATTAGGCTTTAACCAATACATCAGCGATGAATACCTTGTGGAATTCGCCGCAGAGATTGCCAAAGTAGGAGCATAACAAATGGCTTTACCACGTAAATTAAAACTCATGAACTTCTTGGCAGACGGTAATTCTTACCGTGGCCAAGTCACCGAAATCACACAACCTAAATTAGCAATGAAACTGGAAGAATACCGTGCAGGCGGCATGATTGGTCCAGTGAAAGTGAATTTAGGCGTGGAAGGCTTGGAAGCGCAATTCAAAATGGGCGGGTATATGACCGAACTCATCAAAGAATTTGGCGGCAAAATTGACGGTTCAGCATTACGTTTTGCGGGTGCATATCAACAAGACGACACAGAAGAAGTCACCGCTATTGAATTGATTATGCGTGGTCGTTTCAGCGAAATTGACAACGGCACAAGCAAATCAGGCGATGACACCGAACAAAGCTATACCGTGCCATTAACCTATTACAAAATCATCGAAAACGGCAAAGATTTGGTCGAGATTGATTTACTCAACTCAATCTTTATTGTCGGCGGCACTGACCGCTTGGCAGAACACCGTTCAGCGATTGGCATCTAATCACCACCTAGCCCCGCAAGGGGCTTTTATTAAATCACCCACCCACGCTTAAGCGTGGCATTTTTAAAGGTATAAAAAATGAAAAACGAAAACAGCAAAGTGATCACATTAACCAATCCACTTGTGCGTGGCGAAACTAAAATCACCGAAATCACCGTCAACAAACCAACCGTGCCGGCATTAAAAGGCTTGAAAATGTTTGACGTGTTGCAAATGGACGTGGACGCATTGCAAGTGTTGCTCACTCGCGTGACAAATCCTGTATTGCACAAATCCGACTTTTCCACAATGGAAGTGGCAGACTTCACCGAGCTTGCGGCGGTGGCTGTCGGTTTTTTAGGGAAGAATTCGGAAGCGGAAGCGACCGAATAATGATTGCCGCCACGGTAGAAGATGCCATGGCGGACATTGCATTAATTTTCCATTGGCAACCACAAGCCTTTGAGCAAATGACATTTGCCGAATTAATGACATGGCGAGAAAAAGCAAGGGAACGAAATGAAACAGAAAATGATTGATTATGTATTAAATATGCCACGGCATATTGTATGGCGTGGAATCTTTATTCTTTCCATTGCCTTTTGGTTGCTTGTGATTTTCGGCATTGCCTTTCTCTTTCGCTAACTCACCAAGTGCGGTCAGAAATCACGGGATTTTTTGACCGCATTTTCTTTAGGAAGTAAACCATGAAATCAATTCTAATATTCTTTTTCTATTTTTTATCAATTATTGCTGTCACAGGGTACGCCACGTTTTTGATGTATCACAACATTGACGGGTGGGGATGGGTTATTTTTATTGATGTTTTATTGATGTTAATGACAGTCAAAGTTGAGGACGATAAATAATGTTTCAAAACTTTGCTTTAGCCGCACTTGGTATGTTCGTTTTTACACGGCAAACCGTGCCTTTCCAAAGCTTAGACCGCACATCAACGTGGCGACATCCAACCAATGCGATTGTGGGGGCGATGCCGAAATCACAATTCACCGGTAAGGAAAGCGAAACCGTGACAATCGGCGGGCGACTTATTCCAGAAATAACGGGCGGCAGATTTTCCATTAAAGCGTTGGAATTAATGGCAGACAGTGGCGGTGCCTTTCCACTGATTGACGGTGCAACCTTTGAAATCATCGGCTTTTTTGTGATCGAAAACATCCAAGAAACCCGCACCGAATTCTTTGGCGATGGCGCACCCCGTGCCATTGACTTCACCATGAACCTTAAACGCACTGACGATCCGATGTTGATTGCCATTGCAGACAGTTTAATGAGTAATCTTTAATGTTAGGCTTAGATTTTAACGATAATCACCGCACCCCAGCTTTTAAAGTGGTGATCACCACGAAAGACAAAAAACAGCAAGACATCACGCAAGTGGTATCAAGCCGTCTGATCAATTTGTCCTTAACCGATAATCGCGGATTGGAAGCGGACACGCTAGACTTAGAATTATCCGACCATGACGGCAAACTGGCTTTGCCGCCACGCAATGCCATAATCAGCCTTGCACTGGGTTGGAAAGGAAAACCGCTTATTGAGAAAGGCAAATATTCCGTGGATGAAGTGCAGTTTTCTGGCGGAGCAAATTCAGCCGACAGGCTAACCATTCGCGCAAGAGCAGCCGATTTAAAAGGCACATTAACAGAACAAAAAGAACGGTCATTCCATAAAATCCATTTAGATGATTTAGTCGAACAAATCGCCAATGAACACGGGTTAGATTGTTTTGTGGCAGTTGGGCTGCATAATCCATTAATCGACCACATAGACCAAACTAATGAAAGCGACATCAATCTATTGACACGCCTTGCCGAGCAATATGATGCGATGGTGACAGTCAAGAATGAAGTTTTGTTATTTATGGATTTAGGCGCAGGGAAAAGCGCAAGCGGAAAGCCTTTGCCATCCTATAAAATCACAAAAAAACAAGGCGACAACTACAATTTTTCCATTGCTGAAAGTGAAAACTACAAAGCCGTGCGGGCGTATTGGCACGATACGGACAGTGGAAAGCGTGGCGAAGTAACAGTTGATGAAAACACCAAGATTGTGAAAAAACAGCGAATGACGAAAGGCAGAACGCTGAAAAACGGCACAGTGAAAGGAAACCGATTAAGCAAACGCAAATACAACGAAATTGAGCAACAAGAACCCATTACAAGTGACAGTTCTCAAATAAAATCACTGCGACACACCTATCCAAGCGAAAAAACCGCTATCACCGCCGCCAAGTCCGCTTTTGATAAGTTAAAACGTGGCGTGGCAACATTTAGCCTTAATCTAGCATTTGGGGATCCAATGTTAATGCCAGAAAGCATTGTCGAGCTGTCAGGATTTAAAGCAGAAATTGACGCAGCAAGTTGGATAATCACTAGAGTCACGCACAATCTTTCAGATAGCGGATTTACCAGTCAAATTGAATGCGAATTGAAAGTGGAAGATGAAGAAGTGGACGTGAAGAAGGTGAAAAAATAAAGCGGTCGATTGACCGCTTTATCTGTTTTAACGAATCTTATCTAATATATCATCAATATCTCCACTTAATTTATCACGCAATGATGTTATTTGCGGATAACCAGATTCGTTAGTGTATTCATGAACATACACTCTATCATAGCCGGCCAAGGTTTGGCGGACATTTGCTGGCATAACTCTAGAGTTTTTAATTTTTCTATAGTTATCAGATAATGTGTTCGCTTTTCCTTGTAAATTAGCTTGAATTGCGTGATCTCTTCCATCGCAATAATAACCCGCGCCATCAATATCAAATAACTTCCTATTTTGCTGATGAGCTTTGTTTATTTCATCATCTATTGCATCTTTTAGATCATCTAAATTATCTAATAAGTCAGCAAATATACGGAGATCATCCGCAATCGTATTTAGTTTTGCCATTTGGTAATTTCCCCTGTTTCTATCATGTTTATAAACTGGCTTTCATTTAACAATATCGCTCCAACATTCATTGCAGCATCAATTTTTGACGGCCCCGCGTTATATCCTGTCACTAAAAAATCCAAATTGTGCGTCACTGTTTTTCGCACTTTAAAATCATGAACCTTTGCAAGAATTTCCAAATGTTCCTTATCGGCTTTTGAAAAGCCTGTAAAACAAATTTCGAGCGGGCTTGATTTTGCTTTTTTAGTCTGAAGTTTTGGTTGGTATTTGACCGTGTCAATTCCTTGTCTTTCTAACCATTCTTCAACAGGATAATATTCACCTTCTTGTTCGATTAATCCATCAATGCGATCAAGACGGAATGTTCTTGTGTCATTTGCAGTATAGCAATACCCCTCAATATAAACATCATCAACATGAACCACACGCACTTTGCGATGTTTTGTTATGCCATCTGCATTAGTGTATGTGAATTCAATGACATCTTTATTTTTAAGTGGCATTGAAACTGCTTCATATTCTTTTTTGATAGACTGCTTTTGTTTTTTCTTTTTCGACCTAATGTAAAAAAAGACTATCGGCGCAACAATACAAAAGAAAAATCCACCTGCAGTATTACCGAAATATTCAGAAATCATTCCAGTAATGACTAAGAGCAGAAACGCCAACAATAAGCAAATAATCACTAAAGGGTCCTACCACTTCCGCCACTTCATCGGCATGCTGAATATTACCCTGCCGTGGATAAATACATCGTCATCTTGCGTGAATGTCCATTCTTTGTATGTTGGATTGTCGGAAATGACGAGCATTTCTTTTCCCACTTTTTGCAAGCGTTTGATGAATGTTTGGCCGTCAAAGGTGAAAACATAAAGACCGTCGGCGGCAAAGTAATTTTCGGAAATATCCACGTAAAGCAAATCACCGCTTTCAAGGGTTGGCGCCATGCTATCCCCTTTCACTGTGATCAACTTCAAATATTTTGCATCAGCACGTCCGAATTGTTGACGGAAGAACGTTAAATCAAATTCTTGTGAAAGCAAGCCTTGTTCGGTTGGGCTTAAATATGCCCCGTTTCCGGCACTCGCTTCCACGTCCAAAATATCAATCCGCACTGTGTTTGGGTTTTGCGGTTCGCTCACTTCTACAATGCGATAAGACGGATCAGGGTCGCCTTCCCCTGTTTTTAACCAATGCGGGTCCACATTAAGTGCGGCCGCAATTTCTAAAATATTTTTAGGGTTTAATGTTTCGCCATTTGCAATCTTTGCGATTGCTGGTTGAGAAACTCCAATCATCTTTGCAAAAGCATTCATTGAAAGATGTTTTTCGTAAAGTAAAGTTTTAAAGCGTGTAGATAAATCAGGCATTTTTTCTCCTTTAGTGTGATAGTTTAAAACCTAAGTTATAAAATATCATCAAAAAAGTTATTGCAATATTAAAACTTTCAGATTAATATGTTTCAAACTTTAGTTTTATAGGTAATTTTATGAAAGGAATTAAACAAGCAGTTGCACTTTGCAACGGGCAATCTTCCCTTGCTAGAGCTTGCGGAGTGAGCCAAACAGCAGTGCTTAAGTGGCTTTGCGGTGGAAAAATGGATGTGAAATATATTCCCGCCATTATCAAAGCAACAGAAGGCAAAGTAAGAGCCGAAGATTTACGCCCTGATGTAGATTGGGCAGTGATTCGGAATAGTTAAACAATGTGAACAAACACCGGAAGACGATGGCAATACTAGCCAGTTTTTTGTTTTAACAGTGGCGGCAACGCCACAATGCCGATGGCATAAAACATGGCTTTTAACGAGGCGTATTGCTTAATGGCTTGTTGCGGAACTTCGCTGAAATTAAAGCCAAATTGTTGTAGTTCCGCTTGGCTGAAACTACCGAGTGCAAAGACAAAAATGCAAACGCCACATAAGTAGGAATGTTGTCCTTGAATGTGCAAGTGTTTGGTGTACGGAATCGTTTTTTTATATACCCAATAAATCACGAATGACATCAACAGCAATATAACAAGTTGAATATCGGCATTGATTTCCGGCACAAGTGCAAAGCGAGTGTAGACATAAACTAACCCGAATGTCGCCCAATAAGCCACGGTATCAATGATGATGCCTTTCGCAAAAATCAGGTGTTTTTTTATTTTTTCGAACATAGGAGTGCCTTATGGCTAAAAAAGTGGATGAACAATTATGGGTTCGCGTATTGGAACTTGAACAAGCCTTGAAAGACCAGGAAAAACAAACCAAGCAAAGAATAGACGAACTGGGACAGCAATACCATGATCACCATAACCATTTACCAGCTTTATGTTTTATCTGCGCTGTAATAGGAACGTTCTGTGCATTCCAATTTTTTAGATAGCAAAAGTATAACAAAGTAAACAAAAACAACAAGGAAAAGGGTGTGGCGAAAACAGAAAAAAAACGCGAACTAAAATCTGAAATTATTGCATTTCGTGTGACGGCAAGTTTTAAAGAAAAGTTACAAGAAATGGCTCAAGCGGATAAACGGGAATTGAATGATTTTATCCGTTTGAAATTGGAAGAATGTATTAATTAATGGGTCAGTGATTCGGAATAGTTAAACAATAAAAGGTGATAAATAGTGAACGTAGATCATAAATGCGCAAATTGCGGAAGTAATAACATCCGTGTGCGAACTTCCGAAAAAATCGGTTTGTTGTCAATCGACGTGTTGGCTTACTGCAACAACTGCGGCACAGAATTAAGAGTGCAAAGCCAAATTACAAGAGTAAGAACGCCAATCTATAACGACCGCCCAGAAGCATTAAGTGCGAATAAGCCGTTAAATCAGATTGACGAGCGTCAGCAAGAAATCGACATCTAGTCTTTAATTTCCATCAAGATTTTTAAACACCGTCGTTTGAAGAAATTCATTCGACAGGATTTTTGCATCCAAAATTTAGGGAGAACCAAAAAATGAGCAACAAAAAAATACACCTACGACAACGGCAGAACACGCAAAGACCGTGTGAATGTATGGCAGTTAGAAAAACGTGTGAAAAAGTTGGAAGCGCAAATTCAAATCATCAACCGTCACATTAATCATCAAGCAGGATTAAACCAACAACAAGTGCTATTGAATGAAAGCCTTCACGACCGTGTGGCACTGCTTGAAAAAGCAAGTTGGAGCAAGCAAGGGATGTTTGGTCGTTGGTTAAGTTGGGTTCAAGGGAAATAAGCAAGGGGGCGTGTGATGTACGTTTCAGGCAAAGAAAGTGCGGCGGCAAAATTCTGCAAAGAAAATCAAATTGCGGTTGAGCCTGTGCAAAGTTGGGGCGATTGCCGCCATGTGATCGGTAAAAGTCGCTATCGCGTGGAATACGCTTTCAGCAACCTTTCACAAGGCGAAAGAGAAATCCTGTTGGCAATGGCAGAACTCGACATCAATGATTTAGTTAGCACCACATTTTCAGGCGAGAAACTACACCACTACACCGAAAACGGACAACGCAAAATCGCCAAAGCGTTTCGCAAAGTGAGGTTGATTTCGGGGATGTTTCCGAAAGGCATTACCGAACGCGAATTCACATTGATTGATAAAGCATTGAATTAGGGGGAAGTATGGCAACCGTTATTTTAAGTCGTGGCGCATTGAGCATTGTGGCAAAGGAATATTATCAAAAACTCAATAAGGCGCAGGAAAAACTCTTCGCTTACATCTATCACTTAGACAAAGGCGATGAAGAACAAGCAAGACAAGCATTTAACGAATTTATTGAAAACGGTGATTTAGCGACAAAAGCACGCCAAATCTTTTTGCAAAAATACAGCGATTGGGAGCAATGGCAAGCCAATCCACGGAGAAAATCAGCATGAGAACAAAATTCATCGCCTTTAAAACGGCAATCGAAACCGCCGCAGAAGCAGAACGCGAAAAACAATATTTAAAAGCCGCACAGTTTTGGCGCAAAGCCTATCAGTTAGCACCAACACCGGAAGAAGATTGGTGCTTTGCACGTGCAGATCGTTGTTTTAAAGCCGCCATTGATACAGGCGCAATCAAGGTAAGAAAAAGCAGACAGTTAGATTTCAAGGATTTTTGGGAGAAAGGCAATGAGTGATTTTTTCATTGGATTAGCGGTGGTGATGTTGGGCTGTTTTATGGCTGCCGCCTTATTAGATGCCGCCTTGTGTTGGTTGGCAAGTTGGATAAGCAAGCACTTTTAAGGATAAAACAAAATGAGTACCGATATTTACATCAATTTAGATTGCGGAGCCGAATTACAAATCACCAAGATTGGCGACCGCTTTCAAGTGTTAGAGATTGTCGCAGATAGTGACGGTTGGCGAAAACAAAAAGCAAGAGTGATTGGGCGATTACATAACACCATCATTGGCGCAGTGAATGAAGTCCGCAACTTTGCCTTAGCACAATATGAAGTGCTTTCACTCACTGAAATGGAAAGTGCGATCAACTCAACCAATCAAGCCATTAAAGATTACTTTGATCAGCACAATGAATATTTAGCCAACTTACAAAGAGCATAGAAATAAAATGATGAACTGGGAGCAACAACGAGACAATAACATCGCTAAACGTGATTTGGCGATGGAAGAAGCTCGTTTGGCAAGAATGGAAAGTGCGGCTAAAACTAACCGCACTTTAGACTTGCCGCAAGCAACTGCCGCACAAATTGAGCTGTTTGCGGTTGCTCCTAATCATTTTGATTATGTTGAAAAACTGCTTTCAGATTTACCACGCAAACGCCAACGTGAACACTTCCGCAATGTGTGGTTGCGTGCTTATCGCAGTGTGAAAGATGATGGGTCAATTAGTTTTAGCTTAGGCAATAAACAAGCCCGCATTGCCAACACCACCTTGCGTGATGTTTTAACCAATCGTTTGGAAGCCGTTTTTGAGCAATATCGCATATCTGTTTCGTGGTTGCTTGAACGCAAACACTATTCCGCCAACTTGGCTATGCAAAAGCCTGTGGATAGTAAAGGCTTGCATTTTTATCTATTAGGCGAACGCCAATTAAAAGAGATCGCCTACAAACTCGCCTTGCACTTCAACGGATTGCAAAGCGATTTTGTGGAAGATTGTGCCAATCAAAAAGCCATTGGGCTATTAAGTGCGGTCGATTTTTCACGTTTAAGCAGTGATCTGCACCGCCTTTGTGCTGATGTTTGCAAGAACATTGGCTTTCCACTTAAAAGCCAACACCGCCTAGAAGAAGGGAAACGCCTTTCTGTGCAACAGCAAGAAGGCGAATTGTTGCGTGTGGTATGCGAAAAATACTGGTTTCGCACATTACGCAACACGCAAAAACGCCTTATCGAGCATTTGGCGATTGGTTGCGGTGAAGTATCGGCAAAAGTTAGCCCTTACATTTCAACAGGTACATTGAGCGATTACCGCAATCAACAAAAAGCCAACCTGGAATATTTAAAACAGATGATTATTGAAAACATTGACGATCCATCCGACCAGGTGGAATTGATGGCAATGTGGCAAAAATCTTCCGGTAATCCTGCCATCCGTTTCAACGAGATGATGAACCGCTTGCGTGGCGTGGACGAATGGGCCACTGAAAAAGGCTATGTGTCATTGTTCTTAACCATGACCGCCCCTTCATCGTTCCATGCGACACACAACAACGGCACAAATAACAAGAAATGGAAAGGTGCAGACCCACGCACAACCCACGCTTATTTAAGTAAGAATTGGGCGCAGTTGCGTGCATTGTTTGCTAAGCGTGGCATAGGATTTTTTGGTATGCGTGGCGTTGAGCCACACCATGACGCCACACCACACTGGCACTTGCTTGTGTATGTGAAAGCGGAAGATAAAGAAGAAGTGATCCGTTTATTTAAATCAAAAGCTTTAGAGTTAGACGGCGATGAATTCGGGGCGAAAAAACACCGTTGCCGTGTTGATGAAATTGACCCTGCAAAAGGTTCTGCCGTTTCTTATATTGCGAAATACATTGCCAAAAACATTTATGCAGGCAATCAGAAAGATGAAACATCAGACGAAGTGGAAGGATTGAAACTAGACGAAAACGTGCAACGTGTGCGTGCGTGGGCGAACCTTTGGGGCATTCGTCAATTCCAGTTTTACGGCAATCCGCCCATTTCTGTGTGGCGTGAATTACGCAAATTAGAAAAATGGCAATTAGATGATGTCGATGACAAGACCATTGCAGACGCGCAAGCCGTTTGTGATGTGGCTTGTTTTGCAAGCTATTTAGAGTTGCAAGGGGGCGCAATGGCTAAACGTGAAGATCAGCCATTATGCGTGGAATATGAAGAAAGCGAGCCGAACCAATACGGCGAAAGAAGAAAGAAAATTGTGGGGGTGAAAAACCGTTTCAGTTTAGCAAGTGTAAGAACAAAACTTAAAAATTGGATTATCAAAAAAGGCACAGTGGCAGATGTTGCAACTGATGCCAATGCGGAGACCACCGAAACAAACAAGGAGCGGAGCGACGCTTGGACTTGTGTCAGTAACTGTAACCGTTCAGAAATTGAACAAAAGGTAAAAAATGCACTTTTACCTGTCGGTTTTATGATTAATCGTTCACAAATTGATCTATTAATCAAACATAAACGGTTACGGCTTAATGACTTTCAGTGGATTTGTTATGAAAACGACAACGTTTTCATTAAAGAAGAAAAAATACCGCTCTTTTCTGTGAAAAAATTTAGTCAGAAAGTGACTGGATTTTGGGAAAGATTGGGGAAAATGTAGGTTAATTATGAAAAAAGTAAAAAAAAACAATAAAAATAAAACCGTCAGTGGAACGGATATCTAATGGCGTAAATTCGCCAGTAAGAAAAATTGTGCAAATTGCTATGTCAAATACTTTGTGCAATGAAGGTTATATGGAATCAATGATTGCTTTGTGTAACGATGGTTCTTTGTGGCAAAGAAACATCGGGATTACCGAACGCAAAAGCAACGGTGGTGAATGGTTTAGACTTAATGATATTCCGCAGGATTAAGGAGAAAATAGCATGTCAGATTTAAAACAACTTATTAAAAATATCGAAAATTGGGCAGAAGCTCGCAATTTGATTGAAGGTTCTACACCAAAAAAACAATTCATTAAATTAATGGAAGAATTCGGGGAGTTATGCAGTGGCGTATCTAAAAATAAAATAGACGTGGTGAAAGATAGCATCGGGGATTGCTTTGTGGTGATGGTGATTTTGGCGAGACAGTTCAACCAAAATGATTTGCTTGATGATATGGGATATATCTATGAGCATCCTAATTTCAATGACGATGGAAAATTAGAAAGAAGTTTGATTGATACAGCAGACTCATTTCTTTCATTTTTCTTTGAAAGCGAAAACCGCGAATTATTTAAGGCGAAAATATCGTTTGGATTTTGTATTTTAGGATTAAAAGAAGCGGCAGATTATTTTGAACTTGATTTTGACGAATGCGTTAAAGCAGCATGGGATGAAATCAAAGACCGCAAAGGGCGTATGATTGACGGCGTGTTTGTGAAAGAAGGTGATTTGTGATTACAGAAGAAAACACAACAAAATCCGAGCGCACTTTAACAATCAAGGAGGTCGCCGACCTCCTGAATTTAAGTTATAGCACCGTTTTTTCACACCGTTTTAAATGGGGCTTTTTCCAAATGGAAGGTTCAAAAGCTTGGCGAGTTTTTAGGGAAGATCTTGACCGTTGTAGAAAAAGAAAAAATAATGTCATCCGATTGATTGGATTGACTGATATAAAAAATGGAGGGAAAAATAAATGTCAATCTACAAGAGAGGAAACACATATTGGCTCGATATCACAACACCGAGTGGCGAACGAGTTAGACGAAGCACTGGGACTGAAGTAAAGAAAAAGGCTCAAGAATTACACGATAAGATCAAAGCAGAATTATGGGATATGGCGCACCTTAACAAGAAACCGCCTAAACTGTTTGAAGAAGCCTTGTTGTTATTTGTGGAAGATGCCAAGTTGAAAAAGGATTTTGATACTAACCGCAGACACGCCATTTATTGGCGTTCTGTTTTTAGTGGTTGGAAGTTGAGCGATATTACAGGCGAAAACATTATGGATAATTTGCCTACATACTCAACAACACACAAAAAAGCATTATCGCCATCAACTAAAAATAGATACAGAACATCTATTCTAAGAGTGCTTTCACTAGCTTATAAAAATGGCTGGATTGATAGAATCCCTTATGTGAAAAAATTCGTTGAACCAAAAGTCCGTGTGCGTTGGATTACTAAGGAACAAGCCACAACACTGATTTCAAATTTGAATTTAGCGTGGATGAAAAATGTGTGTTCTTTCGCGCTGTTCACAGGGGCGAGAATGACTGAAATTTTGTCAATGACGTGGGATAAGGTGGACTTTGACCGCAGCATTGCGATTGTTTCAAATGACGTGGCAAAATCGGGAAAGGCACGTGCATTACCGTTGAATAACACAGCTTTGGATTTGTTGCAAAAATTATACCAAAACCGCCGCAATGAATTTGTTTTTCATCGTGGTACTGATAAACAAATCGGGCGTATTGATTGGCATGATTTTCATCAAGCATTAGAGAAAAGTAATATTCAAAACTTCCGCTTTCACGATTTGCGCCATACGTGGGCGAGTTGGCATGTTCAGGCAGGCACGCCGCTTTATACGTTAAAGGAAATGGGCGGTTGGGAAACGTTAGAAATGGTAAAAAAATATGCACATTTAAATGCAGATCACATGATTGAGTTTGCGAATAATGTCACATTCACGCCACACGAAGATGACGATTTCTCACAGGAGAACTTTTATAATGTAGTAAATTATTGAAAAACAAGGGTTTAAAATGGCAGGGGCGGAGAGGCTCGAACTCCCAACACCCGGTTTTGGAGACCGGTGCTCTACCAATTGAACTACGCCCCTATTGGTATTAAGAATTGGCGGAATGGACGGGACTCGAACCCGCGACCCCCTGCGTGACAGGCAGGTATTCTAACCAGCTGAACTACCACTCCGCTAAATGAGGTATAATTGGCAGTGACCTACTCTCACATGGGGAAGCCCCACACTACCATCGGCGTAACAATGTTTCACTTCTGAGTTCGATATGGATTCAGGTGGGTCCATTGCACTGTTGCTGCCAAAATTTTTATTTTGTTAATTTACTCTAAAAATAAACTAACAAAATAAAAAGTACCTGGCGGTGTCCTACTCTCACATGGGGAAGCCCCACACTACCATCGGCGCATCGGCGTTTCACTTCTGAGTTCGGTATGGGGTCAGGTGGGACCACCGCTCTATCGCCGCCAGGATTATTCCTTTAATAACTTCTTCTATCTCTTTCTGCTCTCACTATCTCTAGTGCTCACAACCAAACAAGCTGATTTAACTTCAAAACTTTCTCTTTCTTCTCTGAGTTTGTTTCGTCTTCTCAACACCCAAAACCCTTGAGCGTTGTATAGTTAAGCCTCTCGGGCAATTAGTATCTGTTAGCTCAACGGCTCGCACCGCTTACACACCAGACCTATCTACGTCTTAGTCTTAAACAACCCTTACTGTCTTAAAGACAGGGAGAACTCATCTCTTGGCAAGTTTCGTGCTTAGATGCTTTCAGCACTTATCTCTTCCGCACTTAGCTACCCGGCAATGCGTCTGGCGACACAACCGGAACACCAGTGGTGCGTCCACTCCGGTCCTCTCGTACTAGGAGCAGCCCCAATCAATTCTCCAACGCCCACGGCAGATAGGGACCGAACTGTCTCACGACGTTCTAAACCCAGCTCGCGTACCACTTTAAATGGCGAACAGCCATACCCTTGGGACCTACTTCAGCCCCAGGATGTGATGAGCCGACATCGAGGTGCCAAACACCGCCGTCGATATGAACTCTTGGGCGGTATCAGCCTGTTATCCCCGGAGTACCTTTTATCCGTTGAGCGATGGCCCTTCCATTCAGAACCACCGGATCACTATGACCTACTTTCGTACCTGCTCGACTTGTCTGTCTCGCAGTTAAGCTTGCTTATACCATTGCACTAACCTGACGATGTCCGACCGTCATTAGCAAACCTTCGTGCTCCTCCGTTACTCTTTGGGAGGAGACCGCCCCAGTCAAACTACCCACCAGACACTGTCCGAGACCACGTTTCGTAATCTTCGTTAGAACATCAAACGTTAAAGGGTGGTATTTCAAGGACGACTCCAACAATACTGGCGTATCATCTTCATAGTCTCCCACCTATCCTACACATCAAAATTCAATGTTCAGTGTCAAGCTATAGTAAAGGTTCACGGGGTCTTTCCGTCTAGCCGCGGGTACACCGCATCTTCACGGCGATTTCAATTTCACTGAGTCTCGGGTGGAGACAGCCTGGCCATCATTATGCCATTCGTGCAGGTCGGAACTTACCCGACAAGGAATTTCGCTACCTTAGGACCGTTATAGTTACGGCCGCCGTTTACTGGGGCTTCGATCAGGAGCTTCTCTTTCGATTACACCATCAATTAACCTTCCAGCACCGGGCAGGCATCACACCCTATACGTCCACTTTCGTGTTTGCAGAGTGCTGTGTTTTTAATAAACAGTTGCAGCCAGCTGGTATCTTCGACCGGTTCAACCTTCGCCCGCAAGGGACTACAATCTACGCCGGCGCACCTTCTCCCGAAGTTACGGTGCTATTTTGCCTAGTTCCTTCACCCGAGTTCTCTCAAGCGCCTGAGTATTCTCTACCTGACCACCTGTGTCGGTTTTCAGTACGGTTTAGATAAACCTGAAGCTTAGTGGCTTTTCCTGGAAGTGTGGTATCGGTTACTTCAGCTCCGTAGAGCCTCGTCATCATCTCTCAGTGTTAAAGAAGTCCGGATTTGCCTAAACTTCACACCTACAAACTTAAACGCACATATCCAACAGTGCGATAACCTAACCTGCTCCGTCCCCACATCGCAGTTTATCCAAGTACGGGAATATTAACCCGTTTCCCATCGACTACGCTTTTCAGCCTCGCCTTAGGGGCCGACTCACCCTGCCCCGATTAACGTTGGACAGGAACCCTTGGTCTTCCGGCGAACGGGTTTTTCACCCGTTTTATCGTTACTTATGTCAGCATTCGCACTTCTGATACGTCCAGCAGCCCTCTCGAGCCACCTTCATCCGCTTACAGAACGCTCCCCTACCCAACAGACTTTCGTCTGATGCCGCAGCTTCGGTGCTATATTTGAGCCCCGTTACATCTTCCGCGCAGGCCGACTCGACTAGTGAGCTATTACGCTTTCTTTAAATGATGGCTGCTTCTAAGCCAACATCCTAGCTGTCTAAGCCTTCCCACTTCGTTTCCCACTTAATATAGACTTTGGGACCTTAGCTGGCGGTCTGGGTTGTTTCCCTCTCCACGACGGACGTTAGCACCCGCCGTGTGTCTCCTGAGTATCACTCTTCGGTATTCGTAGTTTGCATCGGGTTGGTAATCCGGGATGGACCCCTAGCCGAAACAGTGCTCTACCCCCGAAGGTGTCCGCTCAAGGCTCTACCTAAATAGATTTCGGGGAGAACCAGCTATCTCCCGGTTTGATTGGCCTTTCACCCCCAGCCACAAGTCATCCGCTAATTTTTCAACATTAGTCGGTTCGGTCCTCCAGTTAGTGTTACCCAACCTTCAACCTGCCCATGGCTAGATCACCGGGTTTCGGGTCTATACCTTGCAACTAGACGCCCAGTTAAGACTCGGTTTCCCTTCGGCTCCCCTATTCGGTTAACCTCGCTACAAAATATAAGTCGCTGACCCATTATACAAAAGGTACGCAGTCACCCTTAAAGGGCTCCCACTGCTTGTACGTACAAGGTTTCAGGTTCTATTTCACTCCCCTCACCGGGGTTCTTTTCGCCTTTCCTTCACAGTACTGGTTCACTATCGGTCAATCAGGAGTATTTAGCCTTGGAGGATGGTCCCCCCATCTTCAAACAGGATATCACGTGTCCCGCCCTACTTATCGTTAGCTTAGTACCATGACCTGGACTTCGAGTACGGGGCTATCACCCTGTATCGCCAAGCTTCCCAGCTTGTTCCTCTGTCTCTGTCATTATCACTAACAGGCTCCTTCGCGTTCGCTCGCCGCTACTAACGAAATCTCGGTTGATTTCTTTTCCTCGGGGTACTTAGATGTTTCAGTTCTCCCGGTTTGCCTCACTTACCTATGGATTCAGTAAGTGATAGTAGATTCTTCATCTACTGGGTTTCCCCATTCGGACATCTTGGATTAAACGCCTCTTATCGACTCATCCAAGCTTTTCGCAGATTAGCACGTCCTTCGTCGCCTCTGATTGCCAAGGCATCCACCTTGTACGCTTAGTCACTTAACTATACAACCTCAAAAATTCTTGATGTTGTGTTTTCAACTAAACACTTGATTGCTTTTGTTCAATCAAGATTTTCTTCTTACTCAGACTTTTTCTTATCCTTTAAAGGACTTGAAAGTCTCTTCAGTTTTTCAGCTTGTTTCCTGGTTGTTAAAGAACAGAAATAACATTTTCAGTTATCATCGTTAAATAAACTCACTAAGTATAAAAACTCAATTTACTTAACGATGATAAGTGGTGGAGATAAGCGGGATCGAACCGCTGACCTCCTGCGTGCAAGGCAGGCGCTCTCCCAGCTGAGCTATATCCCCATGTCATCGTTTATTTATTACCTTATTCACCTTCATCACTCACTCAGTTTGAGTGGTGGGTCTGAGTGGACTTGAACCACCGACCTCACCCTTATCAGGGGTGCGCTCTAACCACCTGAGCTACAGACCCAAGGGAATAACGGCTTTCTGCTCGATATTGCCTACAATACATCAATCAATCTGTGTGGACACTTATTGTCTCTCGTTTTTGGTAAGGAGGTGATCCAACCGCAGGTTCCCCTACGGTTACCTTGTTACGACTTCACCCCAGTCATGAATCATACCGTGGTAAACGCCCTCCCGAAGGTTAAGCTATCTACTTCTGGTACAACCCACTCCCATGGTGTGACGGGCGGTGTGTACAAGGCCCGGGAACGTATTCACCGCAACATTCTGATTTGCGATTACTAGCGATTCCGACTTCATGGAGTCGAGTTGCAGACTCCAATCCGGACTTAGACGTACTTTGTGAGATTCGCTCCAGCTCGCACTATCGCTTCCCTCTGTATACGCCATTGTAGCACGTGTGTAGCCCTACTCGTAAGGGCCATGATGACTTGACGTCATCCCCACCTTCCTCCGGTTTATCACCGGCAGTCTCCTTTGAGTTCCCGACCTAATCGCTGGCAACAAAGGATAAGGGTTGCGCTCGTTGCGGGACTTAACCCAACATTTCACAACACGAGCTGACGACAGCCATGCAGCACCTGTCTCAGAGTTCCCGAAGGCACCAATCCATCTCTGGAAAGTTCTCTGGATGTCAAGAGTAGGTAAGGTTCTTCGCGTTGCATCGAATTAAACCACATGCTCCACCGCTTGTGCGGGCCCCCGTCAATTCATTTGAGTTTTAACCTTGCGGCCGTACTCCCCAGGCGGTCGATTTATCACGTTAGCTACGGGCGCCAAACTTAAAGCTCAACCCCCAAATCGACATCGTTTACAGCGTGGACTACCAGGGTATCTAATCCTGTTTGCTCCCCACGCTTTCGCACATGAGCGTCAGTACATTCCCAAGGGGCTGCCTTCGCCTTCGGTATTCCTCCACATCTCTACGCATTTCACCGCTACACGTGGAATTCTACCCCTCCCTAAAGTACTCTAGCGACCCAGTATGAAATGCAATTCCCAGGTTAAGCCCGGGGCTTTCACACCTCACTTAAGTCACCGCCTGCGTGCCCTTTACGCCCAGTTATTCCGATTAACGCTCGCACCCTCCGTATTACCGCGGCTGCTGGCACGGAGTTAGCCGGTGCTTCTTCTGTAGTTAACGTCAATCACCTAGTCTATTAAACTAAATGCCTTCCTCGCTACCGAAAGAACTTTACAACCCGAAGGCCTTCTTCATTCACGCGGCATGGCTGCGTCAGGGTTGCCCCCATTGCGCAATATTCCCCACTGCTGCCTCCCGTAGGAGTCTGGGCCGTGTCTCAGTCCCAGTGTGGCTGGTCATCCTCTCAGACCAGCTAGAGATCGTCGGCTTGGTGAGCCTTTACCTCACCAACTACCTAATCCCACTTGGGCTCATCCTATGGCATGTGGCCCGAAGGTCCCACACTTTAATCTTTCGATATTACGCGGTATTAGCTACAGTTTCCCGTAGTTATCCCCCTCCATAAGCTAGATTCCCAAGCATTACTCACCCGTCCGCCACTCGTCATCAAAGAAGCAAGCTTCTTTATGTTACCGTTCGACTTGCATGTGTTAAGCCTGCCGCCAGCGTTCAATCTGAGCCATGATCAAACTCTTCAATTCAAGTTCAATCGCTCAATACTGCTGACATAAAATGTCACTACTTAAAAAGTATAATGAATTTCTAGTTAGCACCTATTAAGACTTCAAAATTAAAAAATATTTTTAAAACAAGTCAATCAACAAGTGCCCACACAGATTGTCTGATATATTGTTAAAGAGCAAAAAACAACGACGCACTGGTTTTATTAAAGATTCACAACAGCGCGTCGTTGTGTGGGGCGTATTATAGGCATTTCAGATGCCTTTGCAAGATCTTTTTGTAAAAAAATGTAAATTTTTTATTAGTTGAAGATCTTTTAATCAAATAGTCTAAAAAACACTATTTTTATGGTGTTTTATTCTACGAATTCAGGCTTTCTGCAAATGTCTTTACTTTTCCCCAATCGGTATATTCAATTTCTTTGGTTGTATCCGTTTCACCACCTGTAATTTTCATAATCAATTGGATCATGACTCGATCAATCCATTTATAGCGTGGATATAGCAATGCACCTGCAAACACGCCAACTTTTGCCGGAGTCCATTTTATGCGTTGAAGGAACTTACGAACATAGACATTTCCCTCTGGCGTATCTTTTCCTTCTTTTCTCGCTGTCAAATTTACGCCAAAAAAGACCGCTCTTTTTGCATTCAGTAATTCATGATGGCGTTCCACAAAATGGTATAACTGTTTATTAAAATGACCATAGCGAATGGATGCCCCAATAATAACCCGATCAAAAAATGGAAGATCCGGTTCCTCCGTTAACGGTGAAACCACTACTTCTCCTTCAAGATACTGAGCCATAAATTCAGCAATCTTTTTAGTTTGTCCATCACGGCTTGAATATAAAATTAATGTTTTCATTATGCCTTCCAAAACGCTGGTGTGAAGAGCGCCAATAATGTGAAAATTTCTAAACGACCGCATACCATCGCAATGGTGAGTACCCATTTAGCACTATCTGGCATCGCCGTCATATTGCTGCTTACTGAACCTAATCCTGGTCCAAGGTTATTAATACTTGCCAATACCGCATTAAAGGCATCAAAAGGTTCGACACCACAGGCAATCACACTTAATAAACAAATAGTAAATACCAATAGATATGCAGAGAAAAAGGCCCAAATACTCCCAATCACACGTTCATCAAGGACATTTTGCCCCCACTTAATTGGATACACTAAATTTGGGTGAACAAATCGTTTTAGCTCTCTCGCACCTTGAAGATATAGCACTAAAATCCGCGCAACACGCAAACCACCACCAACTGAGCCTGCACAACCCCCAATAAAAGAAGCAATAATTAATAACATCGGTACAAAGGAAGGCCATTCAGCAAAATTTGATGTAGTGTAGCCTGTTGTTGTTGAAATCGATACGGCTTGGAATACGACTTGCTCAAAATCTTGCCACGAGGAATCAAAATATTGATGGCTTATCATCACTAATGTACAAACCACGATAAGTAAAATTTGAATACTCATAAAGAATCGGAATTCTGGATCTTTTGTATAAATCTTCAAAATATTTTCTCGTCCTAAAGTCGAAAATGCTCTGAAGTGCAATGCGAAGTTACAAGCTGAAATCCACAAGAAAATGATCGTGATAAAATTAATCGCCGAACTATTAAAGTAGCCGATACTGGCATCATGCGTAGAAAAACCACCAATGGATACCGTCGAGAAACTATGTGTAATCGCATCGAACGGTGTCATGCCTGCTAACCAATAAGCCAAAGCACAAGACATGGTTAAAAAGAAATAAACAAACCACAACGCCTTTGCCGTTTCAGCTATCCGTGGCTGAATTTTCTGATCTTTCATTGGGCCTGACATTTCCGCACGGTATAACTGCATTCCGCCAATACCTAATAAAGGAATAATTGCAATCGCGAGTACGATGATCCCCATCCCGCCTAACCATTGTAGGAATTGACGATAAAACAGAATGGCTTTCGGTAAATTATCTAATCCTGTCATGACGGTGGCACCCGTGGTTGTTAACCCGGAAAACGCCTCAAATACGGCGGAAGCCACTGTTAAATGAGGTGAATCAAATAATAGCAATGGCAAGGTTGCTAGACCGCCCAGAACGAACCAAAATGCCACCACAATTAAGAAACCATCTCGAGATCGCAGTTCTTGTTTATGGTGATGACAAGGCCACCAAAGCAACATGCCCACGGTTAAGCTTAATGCAAAAGCTTGCATAAACGCTTTACCGCCGCCATCGCCATAAATAAGCGCCACGAAGGCTGGAATCAGCATCGTGCCGGAAAAACACATGATCAAAATGCCGATAATCCGAATAATGGATAAAATATGCACAATATCTCGCTTAATTCATTTCTTCTAATTTCAACGTTCCTGCAGAACGCTCAATTAATGCTTGTTCAAAAGGTTTAATTTGATCTTCACTAATGCCTAACTGCAATGTAATCTGCACTTGAAAATCTTGCTGATAAATTTCAATTTGATGCTGTTCACATAAAATTTGGATCCAATTTAATTGTGCATAATCACAATGAACTTGGAATAACTGACGTTCTACTTTTCGTTCAGTTTCTAATAATTTTAAAGCTTGCTGCACACCATTTCCATAAGCACGAACTAAACCGCCAGTGCCTAATAAAATGCCACCATAATAACGAACAACTACGGCACTAATCTCACCGATTTGGCTACCTTGCAAAGCCGATAGCATCGGTTTCCCTGCCGTGCCAGCTGGTTCACCGTCATCGGAAAAGCCTAATTGTTGAGAATCCGTTGGCTTGCCTGCTACAGCTGCCCAACAATGATGGCGTGCATTAGGGTGCTGTGCTTTAACTTCTGCCCAAAAAGCTTTGGCTTGTTCAAGTCCTTCCGTATGTTGCAAATACGTGATAAATCGACTTTTCTTAATTTCTTCTTCAAAAACGACCGCACTTTTGGGGATAAGGTATTCAGCCATGGAATCATTGTTCAAGTAAATTTTTTGCGTAGTTTATCATTGATAGCGGATTTATCGAAATTTCCCCATAATTATTGTATGATGTAGCTCAATTTCAATAAAACTAATGAATAACTATGACTGAAATTACTGTCGATAAAACCCTTGATACCGTTGGTTTACGTTGTCCTGAACCCGTGATGCTCGTGAGAAAAAACATTCGCCACATGAATGAAGGTGAAGTATTGCTTATTTTAGCGGACGATCCTGCCACGACTCGCGATATTCCCAGCTTCTGCCAATTTATGGAACATACGCTTTTAGCGAGTGAAACCCAAGACACCCCTTTTAAATACTGGGTGAAAAAAGGCCAATAAAAATGCGGCCATTATTGACCGCACGTTGATTACCCTTTTACTGGTGCTGTATATCCTAAATCATAATACTTCTGTTTTACAAAATCTGACGTTAATAAATTTTCACGTTGTAGCCAAACCCACGGTATCACCAAATCTTGCTCGCCCGCGGCATACGAAGCAATTTCATACTCATGATAAATAAAATGAATACCATCGTGTGCAAGATAGAAATTCTCAGAAACATCAAAATCTGTTTTTTTCGTAAACGCCTCTTCATCTTTTATACGACCATAATCCGTATAAAAACTCCACAATAATTCTTTAACCTCAGGGAGCTTTTTCTGATCAATAATATCAGGAAGCGTCAGTACTTTATGTGTAGTCATATCTACAGTTAAATATACGTTCCCCTCAACACCATGTAGCCCCCCAGTATAGCTATAATACCCCATAGCAAAAGTCGCTAATTTTTCTTTTTGACCAACAAATGACATCCAAGCATTACGAGAGAAACCTAGCTCAGGTTCTTTTTCTAAAGATGCTTTTACATCATTCAAAATTGTTTGATATTCACTTCGCACCTGATCTCGTGTTTTAGGTGCATTTTCTCCGAATTCCTTTTTAACCAATTCAGACCATAACAGCTCATCTAACCAATCTATATTCGTTTTTAATCCTAAGAGACTAATATCGATTTCTACCTCATCACGCTCAAACCAACGTTCTTGCGATGGGGTATATTTAATTTTTTCTACTTTTTCAAAAATAACGTCTTTTTCCGCAAAAATAGCAGGAATAATCTTCTCCGCCTTTTCTTTTTCAGCTTTTAATTGCGTATTTTCTGCCGTCAGTTGTGCAATTGTCTGTGTTTGTTGCGCAATGGTTGCTTTCGCTTCTTTATCTTCACAACCTGTTGCCGTAAAAAGTGCGGTTAAAATTAGGGCTGAAATAAGTGTTTTTTTCATATGTTATCCTATAAATCAAATGTCTCTTTATCACGTAGAATGTGATCATTGCCTTTACGGCGTAAAAAGCCGGTACGGTCAAAATATTCCATTAATTGCACTGTCAGTTTTCTGACCAAAGTTCAGTTTATCACGTAATTCATTTACGGCAACTTTACCTTCTTCGCCTGCCATTTCCTTAATTAAGCGAGCATAAGCATAAATGCTTTCAGTCAGGAAAAAACGGTCTTTTACGATTGGCGTAAGATAGCCCAATTTACCCGCTTTATACATAAAGTTACGCATAGCACTTTCATCTTTCGCCAAGGCTGTTGCCATATCACGCACCCAAATGGCTTGACCATGCGCTTTCTCAAATTCAGATACGCTTTTAGCGAGTGAAACCCAAGACACACCTTTCAAATACTGGGTGAAAAAAGGTCAATAAAAATGCGGTCAATACTGACCGCACTTTGTTATTCTGTCGAATTACTCGAAACAGGGTAATACTGTTTCTGAATAAATTCAGGCTTCAATAACGCAGGGGCATTCCACCACTCAATCACAAGCTCCTGTGGCCCTTCTGCGTAAGACGCAATTTCATACACGTTATACACAAAGTGAATCCCATCATGATCTAAATAGAAATTATCGGTCACCTCAAAAGCATCTTTTGATGTAAATGCTTCCTCATCTTTTACTTCGCCATATCGAGTGTAACGTTCCCAAAGCAGCTCTTTTAATTTAGCTTGCTGATTTGGTTTAAACACATCATCAAATGAAAGTAGTTTTTTCGTTTCTAAATCAATATTAAGATAATGATCACCGCCAACTCCATGAACGCCACCACCATAGCTGTAATAGTTTATTAAAAATACAGCAAGCTTACCTCTTTGGTGATTAAATGCTAAATCTAAGGTTTCATCAACACCAATTATCGGAGATTCCAACATCTCTTTTTTAGCTTCATCATATGCTTTTTGGTAATCCTCAATAAGCTGCTCGCGGCTTCTTGGTTTACCATCAGCATTTTTTGAAATTTGCTCTAAAAGTAGTTTATCTAGCCACTCAATATTCGTTTTTAGTGTAGAAATACTGCAATGAAGTTTACCTTCAGTAGGGACATATTCATCTTCTTTGGCCGATTTAGGATATTTGATGGTTTCCTCTTTATCAAAAATCACATCATCTTGAGCAATAATTGCCGGAATAACCTTCTCCGCCTTTTCTTTTTCAGCTTTTAATTGCGTATTTTCTGCTGTTAGTTGTGCAATTGTCTGCGTTTGTTGCGCAATGATTGCTTTCGCTTCTTTATCTTCACAACCTGTTACAGTAAAAAGTGCGGTTAAAATTAAGGCTGAAATGAATGTCTTTTTCATGTTTTATCCTATAAATCAAATGTCTCTTTATCACGTAGAATATGATCATTGCCTTTGCGGCGTAAAAAGCCGGTACGGTCAAAATATTCCATTAATTGCACTGTCAGTTTTCGACCAAAATTAAGCTTATCACGTAATTCATTTACGGCAATTTTACCTTCTTCACCCGCCATTTCCTTAATTAAGCGAGCATAAGCATAAATGCTCTCAGTCAGGAAAAAACGGTCTTTTACGATTGGCGTAAGATAGCCTAGCTTACCCGCTTTATACATAAAATTACGCATCGTACTTTCATCTTGTGCCAAAGCTGTTGCCATATCTCGCACCCAAATAGCTTGACCATGTGCTTTCTCAAATTCAGTCAACACCGCTTGCCATAAGCATTGCTCTTCGGTTGAAAATTGAATTTTGTGTGAAGGCAAATGTAGCCAACCTCGGGTTTGCTGCAATTGGCCTTCATCAAGCATTTCTTCAATGAAATGATAAATCAGGTTTTCTGGTTGGTTTAAAGTCGCAATACGGTATAAACGGGCTTTACTTAAACCAAGCTGATCATTATGTTGTTCATGATAGGTAGCAAGTGCGGTCAAAATTTGCTGCGTTTTTTCACGTTGATAATCACGATTAAAACACCAATTTTGGAAACGAATATCACCGTTTTCAGCCAACGCTTCTGCCAGTTGATTTTCAGTTAGCTGCTCACTCCACATTAGCGCTTGAGCTGAAACCGCCTCTTTTTGTAAGGTTAATCCGATGCGTTGTGTGGCGCTTTGAGCCTGATTAAGTTTAGCTAAGAACGCTAGACGAGCCTCTGTACGCTTATAACGTTTTGGTGAATAAATTTCGAGTACCTTCGCTCCACCAATTAATACTTTTGCATCGCCACTACGTAAAATTAATTTATCCCCAAAGGCCAAAAATAATGGCTGCTCTAAAATGACTTCCGCCAAAGTGCGGTCATTTTTCATTGCATTTTTGCTTTCAAGCAAGGTAAGCTTACCTGTTGTACGGCTTGCTGCATGATAAATGTGCACAGGCTGACTATCTTTCAAATTCACTTCAGGCGTAATTTCAATGGTAATACGATCAGTTGGATCAAGTGGTTCTGAGGCTAACAACCAATCGCCACGCTGCATTGGAAGACGATCTAAATCGACATTTAAATTGAGCGCTAAGCGTTGACCAGCCAAGCCTTTCTCACTCGGTGTATTTTGAGCATGGATATTTTTAACACGAACCTTTTGTCCCGTAGAAAGGAAGAGTTCATCATCAATGGATACAGTACCCGCAAATGCTGTGCCTGTCACTACTGTCCCCGCCCCTTTCACGCTAAAGACACGGTCGATAGCATAACGAAACGGTTTATTTATTTCGGCTAATTCCGGTAAATTGGCTAAATAATCACGTAACGCATCAATTCCTAAGCCTGTTTGTGCCGATGTAATAAAATAATGAGATTCAGCTAAGAATGGATAATCTGTCTGAATTTGTGTTTTTAGTGCCTCGATTTGCTCATTTGTTGCTCGGTCAGCCTTGGTAATCACCACCATGATTTCAGTAAATTGAAGCTGACGTAAAATCGCTAAGTGTTCTTTAGTTTGTGCGGCAATCCCTTCATCGGCTGCAACAATAAGCATGGCATAATGCACACCACCAAGCCCGGCCAACATGTTGGCGAGAAACTTTTCATGGCCAGGTACATCAATAAACCCAAGTACTTTCTCTTTTAAAGGTAAATAGGCATAACCCAAATCAATGGTCATGCCACGTTTTTTTTCTTCCGGCAAATGGGCGGTATTTGTGCCTGTTAGTGCCTTCAAGAGGGCTGTTTTACCATGATCGACATGCCCTGATGTTACTATGATCATAATTTTTCCACCGTATCTAATAATGCCTTAAAGTCAGCCACGCTACGTAAATCTAACCAAATCTTTCCTTTCTCAACACGACCGATTATTGGTTGTTCTAACGCTTTGAATATTGCTAAAAGTGCGGTCAATTTTGCCTCTGTTTTTTCGGCAATCGTCACTGCAAAAGAAGGGATCGTCGCCATTGGTTGGGAACCACTCCCAATCTGAGCAAAACTTTCTTCAATCTCTACATGATAATCTTTTAAACGATTTGCTAAACAAGCTTTAAATTGTTCCGCTTTTTCTTGTAATATATCCATTGACTGGGTAAGCAAATGCAAAGTTGGCAACGTTTCAGTAAGCTTTTCGGGCTGAAGATAAAGGCGTAATGTTGCCTCAAGTCCGGCTAAAATCACTTTATCACAACGCAACACGCGCTTTAATGGATGAGCTTGTAACTGAGCAATCCACTCTTTTTTACCAACAATAATGCCAGCTTGTGTTCCGCCCAATAATTTATCTCCTGAAAATGACACTAAGTTTACGCCTTGTGCAACTTTTTCTTGCACCGTCGGCTCATTCGGTAAATGATATTGGCCCAGATCAATCAATGCACCACTGCCCAGATCCGTAATCACAGGAATATCAAATTCTCGTCCTAGATCAACCAACTCTTGTTCTGAAACTGAAGCAGTAAATCCACTAATATGATAGTTACTGCAATGTACTTTCATTAAGAAAGCGGTATTTTCGTTGATTGCTTGACGATAATCTTTCAAATGTGTGCGGTTTGTTGTACCCACTTCAACAAGTTTACAGCCCGCTTGAGCCATAATGTCTGGGATACGAAATGCGCCACCGATTTCAATTAACTCACCACGAGAAATAATGACTTCTTTATCCTTTGCAAAGGTGGCCAACATCAAGAGCACAGCAGCTGCATTGTTGTTAACGATACAAGCAGCTTCTGCACCTGTGAGTTGTGCAAGTAGCTCACTAATATAATTATCCCGATGACTACGTTTGCCTTCTTCCAAATCATATTCCAGTGCAACATTACCTTTCATCGCATGAAGTGCCGCTTGTTGTGCACTTTCAGCCCATAATGCTCGCCCTAAATTTGTATGTAATACCGTGCCCGTTAAATTATGAACTGATTTAATTTGTACATGATTTTGTTGAGTCAATCGTTCTTGTAAATAATGCAATGTACTTAGGTGATCGGCAAAAAAGTGCGGTAAATTTTGATGCTGTTTAATAAACTCGCGCCCTTCAGACAATAATTGGCGCAATTCACGCACGACAGCTGAATGACCAAATTCAGTTAAAAGCATTTCACCTTCTGGTGTTTTTAAAAATTTATCTACCGAAGGAAGTTGTTGAAAAAGTGCGGTCATTTTTAATTCCTATTTCAAAATGGCGTTGAATTGCGAACTAATTTACGCTAAAGTAACCGCAATTTCAATAACGGAAGGTCGTCATCTCCGGTGAGGTGGCAGGACTTCAAATCCTGTTGGGGACGCCAGCGTTCCCGGGTGGGTTCAACTCCCATGACCTTCCGCCACTCTTTTCTTCCAAAGAATATTTCTCTCACCCTAACATTCACATGTTTAATTTGAACTTTCATTATAATTTCACTGAATTTTAGGCAAACAAAAAGGCATATCTTTCGATACGCCTTCTTAATCTAACTTGTTACAGTTAATACATCAATTATTTGATGATTTTCGCAACAACGCCTGCACCTACTGTACGGCCACCTTCACGGATTGCGAAACGTAAACCTTGGTCCATCGCGATTGGGTGGATTAAGCTTACTGTCATTTTGATGTTATCACCAGGCATTACCATTTCCACGCCTTCTGGTAACTCGATTGTACCAGTTACGTCAGTTGTACGGAAATAGAACTGTGGACGGTAACCTTTGAAGAATGGAGTGTGACGACCACCTTCATCTTTTGATAATACGTAAACTTCTGATTCGAAATCAGTGTGTGGAGTGATTGAACCTGGTTTCGCTAATACTTGACCACGTTCGATTTCTTCACGTTTGGTACCACGTAATAATGCACCGATGTTTTCACCTGCACGACCTTCGTCAAGTAATTTACGGAACATTTCAACACCAGTTACTGTTGTTTTCGCTGTTGGTTTGATACCAACGATTTCAACTTCATCACCAGTACGAATGATACCACGCTCAACACGACCTGTTACTACTGTACCACGACCTGAAATTGAGAACACGTCTTCGATTGGAAGAAGGAACGGTTGGTCAATTGCACGCTCTGGCTCTGGAATGTAAGTATCTAAGTGGTTTGCTAACTCAAGGATTTTTTCTTCCCATTCTGCAACGCCGTTTAATGCTTGTAATGCAGAACCACGTACGATTGGAGTATCGTCACCTGGGAAGTCATATTGAGAAAGAAGTTCACGAACTTCCATTTCTACTAATTCTAATAACTCTTCGTCATCTACCATGTCGCATTTGTTTAAGAATACGATGATGTAAGGTACACCTACTTGGCGACCTAATAAGATGTGCTCACGAGTTTGTGGCATTGGACCATCTGTCGCTGCTACTACTAAGATAGCACCGTCCATTTGCGCCGCACCGGTAATCATGTTTTTAACATAGTCCGCGTGTCCTGGGCAGTCAACGTGTGCATAGTGACGAGTTGGAGTATCGTATTCAACGTGTGAAGTGTTGATGGTGATACCACGCGCTTTTTCTTCTGGCGCGTTATCGATTTGGTCGAATGCACGAGCTGCACCACCGTAGTGTTTTGCTAATACGGTTGTGATTGCTGCTGTTAAAGTTGTTTTACCGTGGTCAACGTGGCCGATTGTACCCACGTTTACGTGCGGTTTTGTACGTTCAAATTTTTCTTTAGACATTTGTTTAGTTTCCTAGAAAATGCTCTATAAGCCATTCGACTTATAGAGCGGATTGTTACAAAAAATTATTTTTTACGCGCTTCAATTACTGCAGCAGCAACACTTGTTGGCGCTTCAGCATATTTTAACGGTTCCATTGAGTATGATGCACGACCTTGAGTTTGTGAACGTAAGTCTGTTGCATAACCGAACATTTCAGAAAGTGGAACTTCTGCATCGATTTTAACAACGAATTCGTTCGCTTCTTGACCGTTAACCATAGCACGACGACGGCTTAAGTCACCGATTACATCACCCACATACTCAGGTGGAGTTTCTACTTCAACTTTCATGATTGGCTCAAGTAGAACTGGGTTTGCTTTAGCGAACGCTGCTTTAAATGCTAAAGAGGCCGCTAATTTAAACGCTAATTCTGATGAGTCAACATCATGGTATGAACCGAAGTGTAAACGTACACCAATATCTACTACCGGATAACCCGCTAATGGACCAGATTTAAGCTGTTCTTGGATACCTTTATCAACTGCAGGAATGTATTCACCAGGGATTACACCACCTTTGATTTCGTTTACAAATTCGTAACCAGGACCTTCTGGATCTAATGGGTATAAGTCAATAACAACGTGACCATATTGACCGCGACCACCAGATTGTTTTGCGTGTTTACCTTCCACATCGTTAACACGAGTGCGGATAGTTTCACGGTAAGATACTTGTGGTTTACCGATGTTAGCTTCCACTTTAAACTCACGTTTCATACGGTCAACGATGATGTCTAAGTGTAACTCACCCATACCAGAAATAATGGTTTCGCCAGATTCTTCATCAGTGTGTACACGGAATGAAGGGTCTTCTTGAGCAAGACGACCTAATGCAAGACCCATTTTTTCTTGGTCAGCTTTAGTTTTAGGTTCTACTGCTACAGAGATTACTGGCTCTGGGAATTCCATACGCTCAAGGATGATTGGTGCGTCGATAGCACATAATGTATCACCCGTTGTTACATCTTTTAAGCCGATTGCTGCAGCGATATCGCCCGCACGAACTTCTTTGATTTCTTCACGTTTGTTAGCGTGCATCTGTACGATACGACCAAAACGTTCACGTTTTTGACGTACAGAGTTTAATACTGTATCACCAGAGTTAATTACACCTGAGTACACACGGAAGAAGGTTAAGTTACCTACGAATGGGTCAGTTGCAATTTTGAATGCTAATGAAGAGAACGGCTCATCATCGCTTGCGTGACGTTCACCTTCAGTTTCATCTGGGTTGATACCTTTGATTGCTGGAATATCAGTTGGTGCTGGTAAGTACTCAACAACTGCATCAAGCATTGCTTGAACACCTTTGTTTTTGAATGCAGAACCACAAGTTACCAAGATGATTTCGTTTGCTAATACGCGTTGACGAAGACCTGCTTTGATTTCTTCTTCGCTTAACTCTTCACCACCAAGATATTTTTCCATTAATTCTTCAGTTGCTTCAGCTGCTGCATCAACAAGGTTTTGACGCCATTCTTCACACGCTGCTTGCATATCTGCTGGAATATCTTCATAAGTGAAGGTCATACCTTGGTCAGCTTCGTTCCAGTTGATCGCTTTCATTTTGATCAAATCAACAACACCGGTGAAGCTTTCTTCTGCACCAATTGGAAGTTGAAGAGGAACAGCGTTAGCACCTAAACGAGTTTTAAGTTGTTCAACAACACGTAAGAAGTTAGCACCAGTACGGTCCATTTTGTTTACGAACGCGATACGTGGAACTTGATATTTGTTAGCTTGACGCCATACAGTTTCAGACTGAGGTTGAACACCACCAACCGCACAGTAAACCATTACCGCACCATCAAGAACACGCATAGAACGTTCTACTTCAACAGTAAAGTCTACGTGTCCTGGGGTATCGATAACGTTGATACGGTGTTGTGGGAACTGTTGTGACATACCAGACCAGAATGCGGTAGTTGCCGCAGAGGTAATGGTAATACCACGCTCTTGTTCTTGTTCCATCCAGTCCATTGTTGCTGCACCATCGTGTACTTCACCAATTTTGTGACTTACACCAGTGTAGAATAAGATACGTTCAGTGGTAGTAGTTTTACCAGCATCAATGTGCGCACTAATACCGATATTACGATATCTTTCAATAGGGGTTGTACGAGCCATTATTATAACCTTGTTAAGTTTAATATCTGTTTATATAAGGGTAAGGCTTCATCGAGGATGAAGCCCTTAAATTTTAAAAGCGTATTACCAACGGAAGTGAGCAAATGCTTTGTTAGCTTCAGCCATGCGGTGAACGTCTTCACGTTTTTTCACAGCTGCGCCTTTGTTATCTGATGCATCAGATAATTCATTTGCAAGACGTAAAGCCATTGATTTATCACCGCGTTTACGTGCAGCTTCAACGATCCAACGCATACCTAATGCATTACGACGAACTGGACGTACTTCAACTGGCACTTGGTAAGTAGAACCACCAACACGACGAGATTTAACCTCAACAGTTGGGCGAACGTTTTCAAGTGCAATTTCAAATGCTTCTAAAGGTTCTTTACCTGTGCGTTCTGCAAGTTTGTCTAACGCACCGTAAACGATGGTTTCAGCAACGGATTTTTTACCGTCTACCATTAATACATTAATAAATTTTGCAAGTAACTCTGAACCGAACTTCGGATCTGGAAGAATCTTGCGTGGTTCAACACTACGACGACGTGGCATTGCGAATTTCTCCGTATATTTAATCTTCAGGATATCCAAAACTCTATAAAAATTAACCGCACTTTAAAGTGAGCTAATGTGATACTGGAGTTTCTGATTTAAATTTTTACTAATTTAGACGTTTGGCCTTACTTAACGGAGTTCCATTAAGCTTTAGGACGTTTAACGCCGTATTTAGAACGACCTTGTTTACGATCTTTAACGCCTGCACAGTCTAATGCGCCGCGTACAGTGTGGTAACGAACACCTGGTAAGTCTTTAACACGACCACCACGGATAAGCACAACACTGTGCTCTTGAAGGTTGTGACCTTCGCCGCCGATGTAAGAAGTTACTTCAAAGCCATTAGTTAAACGAATACGACATACTTTACGTAATGCTGAGTTCGGTTTTTTAGGTGTAGTTGTGTATACACGAGTGCACACACCACGTTTCTGCGGGCAAGCCTCTAATGCAGGAACGTTACTTTTTACAACCTTTTTCACACGCGGTTTGCGTACTAGCTGGTTGATAGTTGCCATTAAAAAAGCTCCAGTTTAAATGTTATTCATAATAGAATGTTTGTTACAAAATCTATCTCTCCATCCAATAGACGGAAGAAATAGACGCTGAATTTTAAAGAGTTCATGGAAAAATGTCAAGCATCGCATTCTTTGCGCTTAACAGCCTCCTTCATTAGATATCGTTAAGGCTTGAGGATTAAAAATTAATCCACTTGCTTTTGCTTAGAGTCTGTTATTTTATTAAAGTACTTCCATAGTTGTTCCGCATTCGTACTAATTTTTTCAAAGCCTGCTGGTAGTTCATAAGTTTGAGTTTGTGGATTAAATAAAATTACTACCTTACCTTTCTTGTTACCTATGCTCTTTATATCCCATTCTTCTGATCCATTTTTAGCCTTATCATTAAGCTTATATTTCACAAGCTTATAATTCAATTCGATCGGATAAAATGCCTCTGTTGGCTTTAGGCTTGAATTAATTTTAGGCTCGCATTCAATGCCGAGAGGTCCAAAACGCCACTCTTCATAATGACACCCAGCCACCATTTTCATTTTATTATCTACTAGATAAACCCAACTAATATCACCTTTCTCACCACCACTCCCACCATCACGGCTGTTTAATTGAAAACCCAGTGTATCCTTTCCTAGCTTAACGACCGCAGCCTTACCAAGAAACTCTATATTTTTATTTTTAAATAATGGTTGTTGATCAAAGTTTTCTGAATTCATATATTCCTGATTTTCTAAAACCCATTCATCTAATGACTTTTTGAAAATGTATAAATAAAGTTCCTCATTATACCCTGCAGTTCCATAATTCAGCGCAACATAACGCTTTTCTCCTTCACTGGTTTGAATATCTTTTAAATCATAATCAATAAAAAAACTATCATCTTCCCAAGATTTACTCCATTTATCGTATACAGCTCTCGGATAAACTTTTTTGAGAATATGTTTGCCAAATTCTTCATTACTTAAATTAGTAGAAATTTGATTAAATTGACTACTCGAACTGGTGGAATTTGCTATAGATGCTTGTACTTCAGTACAAGTTAGGAAACAGCTAAACATAGAGATAAATAGTATTTTTTTCATAATAGAATCCTTATAATTATTGATCTAAGTGTAGTGCATTCTGACTTAGCTTAAGAGATCTTCTACAATTATATGATTTTAAAATAATTTATTCCATCCCATCTTTACATTTCATACATTATCTTCAAGATATTTAATTCATTTAGTTTTACCTCTCTTTTCCAAATCAATTGCCTGCCTGAAACTAGGGTTTTATAATTTCAAGCAGAATTATTTTGTTGGCAATCATTATGTTACGTTCATTCATTTTTCATTTACGTTATTTCTATCACAAAAAACTTCGACAAACGCATCGTATCTCTCATAAAACACTCGAATTCGTATGTTTACTGATTGGTGCGACATTTGTTGCTCTCTTTTCCTTTGGATTTGCCAAGCTAGCCGATATCGGACTTGAATTTAATGCCTATTGGTCTGCCAAATACCCTCTCGCCGTTTGGATTGTTTTACCGCTTGGTCTTGCTTTTCTCACCTGGTTTACCGCCAAATACACACCTTATGTTGGCGGCAGCGGTATTCCACAAGTGATTGCCTCCATTAATCTTCCTTACAATGGCTATAAAACAAAACTGGTTAAATTTCGCCAAACTATTTGGAAAATTCCACTTACTTTCTTTGCAATGGTTATCGGTGCATCTGTTGGACGTGAAGGCCCATCTGTTCAAGTGGGTGCGGCAGTCATGCTCGCTTGGGGAAATTTCTGTCGTAAATATAACTTTGCTTTTCGTGGTTTGAGTACAAATGAACTTATCGCAACCGGTGCAGCAGGTGGTCTTGCAGCTGCCTTTAATGCGCCTTTAGCTGGCGTAATTTTTGCCATTGAAGAACTTGGTCGCGGCGTGATGTTACGCTGGGAACGCCGCGTATTACTTGGTGTATTAGCAGCCGGTTTTATTTTAGTAGCGATTCAAGGCAATAGCCCTTACTTTCCAGCCTATAAAGGTGCAACAGCTATTCCCTATTTATATCTTTGGCTTGCTATTTGTGGCGTAGTTTGTGGCGTACTGGGCGGTATATTTGGGCGACTCCTTGCAAAAGGATTAGCAGGACTCTCTCCACTCAAATGGCGTGATTGGATCCGCAAACACCCCATTTACGTTGCCTTATTACTCGGTTTAGTACTTGCAGCGATGGGAACCTACAGCGAAGGGCAAACTTATGGAACTGGTTATAATGTGGTCGCAAGAGCATTGGAAGGACAACTTGTTTCGCCTGAAGTGGGGATACTAAAACTCTTCGCAACAGTTACGACGTATTGGAATGGTATCGCGGGCGGAATTTTTACGCCATCTCTCACTACTGGCGCGGGTATCGGCACCATGTTATGGGAAATCAGCAACGGCATGGTCGATCAACGTTTCTTAGTCATTTTATGTATGGCAGCCTTTTTAGCAGGTGGCACACAATCGCCCGTGACAGCCAGCGTAGTGGTAATGGAAATGACAGGTGCTCAACCTGTGCTGATTTGGCTCTTGATTTCCAGTATCATTGCCTCCATAATTTCGCGCCAATTTAGTCCGAAACCTTTTTACCACTTTGCGGCTGGACGTTTCCGTCAACGAATGCAGGAACAACAAGCAGAAGATCTGCGCCGTAACGAGATTCAAGAGAAATAAAAAATGTCAGAAAACCAACCGCACTTTTATCGTGGCCGCTTTTCCGTTGCGCCAATGCTAGATTGGACGACACGCCATTGTCGCTATTTTCATCGTCAATTTAGTAAAAATGCGTTGCTTTATACTGAAATGGTCACAGCTCCCGCCATTATTCATGCGAAATACGATCATTTAGATTTTGATTTGCAAGAAAACCCGGTTGCCTTACAACTTGGCGGAAGCGACCCCGCACAGCTAAAACATTGTGCAAAATTAGCCGAAGAAAGAGGCTATCATGAAATTAATCTGAATGTGGGCTGTCCTTCCGATCGCGTGCAAAATGGCATGTTTGGTGCGTGTTTGATGGCAAAAGCAGATTTAGTAGCTGAATGTATTGCAGAAATGCAACGTGTCGTGAATATTCCTGTGACCGTGAAAACGCGTATCGGCATTGATGATTTGGATAGCTATGAATTTCTCTGCGATTTTATCGAAAAAGTTCATCATGATGGCTGCCAAGAATTTATTGTTCATGCACGAAAAGCCTGGCTTTCAGGATTAAGTCCAAAAGAGAATCGCGAGATTCCCCCTTTGGATTATGATCGTGTTTATCAATTAAAGAAAGATTTTCCACAGTTAACCATTGCTATTAATGGCGGCATTAAAACCATCGAAGAAATGAAATATCATTTACAATTTGTGGATGGCGTGATGGTTGGGCGTGAGGCTTATCAAAATCCATCGTTGTTGGGCTATATTGATCAAATGCTTTTTGATGCCAATGCGGATATCGTCACACCAAAACAAGCGGTGGAAGCCATGTTCCCTTATATTGAAAAACAACTGAGCCAAGGCGTTTATTTAAATCATATCGTTCGACATATGCTCGGTGCATTTCAAAACTGCAAAGGGGCAAGACAATGGCGACGCTATCTAAGTGAAAATGCCTTTAAACAAGGCGCGGGCATTGAAGTGGTTGAAACGGCATTAAGCTTTGTGGAAACCAATTAAATCTATAAAATGTAAAGTGCGGTCAGAATTTAACAGATTTTCTGACCGCACTTTTGTTTTCTGAGAATTTAATTAGCAATGATGTTTTTGACGATATGCCACTAAGTCTTCAATTGTTAATACCACATAACCAAATTTTTTCGCAAATTCGATAATTTCTGGTGCGCGAGCCATAGTGCCATCATCATTCGTAATTTCACAAATCACACCCGCTGGTTTAAAGCCACTTAAACGTGCTAAATCAACTGAGGCTTCAGTATGACCGCGACGAGTTAAAACACCACCTTCTGCCGCACGTAATGGGAAAACATGTCCTGGACGGTGAAGATCTGTCGGTTTCGCCTGATCTGCAATTGCCGCTTTGATTGTGGTAACACGATCTTGTGCCGATACACCTGTTGACACACCTTCTGCCGCTTCAATCGTCACAGTAAACGCGGTTTTATTCACGCTATTGTTATGCTCAACCATCGGTGGCAAATCAAGCTGTTTGCATTGTTCATCGGTGATACATAAACACACGATACCACTACCATAACGAATAAGTTTTGCCATTTGTTCTGGCGTAATCGTTTCTGCAGGGAAAATTAAATCGCCTTCATTTTCGCGATCTTCATCATCCAATACTAATACGCCATTACCTTGTTTGAATGCGTTCAATGCGTTAATCACCCGTTCTTCACCGGTCGCACCAAATGCAGATAAAATTGACTGATTCATCGTAATTTCCTTTGTTGTTACGTTAAAATTAACCAGAATCAGGGCTGAGAAATGCAAATAAATAGAACGGAATTGGGAACCCAATCCGTTTTATTCTCTTTCATCCAGACTATACTGTCGGCTTTGGAATTTCACCAAATCTGCTAACCTTAAAAGGACAAAGCGAAACAATTTTGTAAAACACAATCAAAATTGACCGCACTTTTAAGTGCTCGTGGGCTGTTACCACCGGTAGGGAATTTCACCCTGCCCTGAGAATGCAGGCTGTAGTATAACGCAAAATGTCACGGTAAAAAATCATTCAATGAAAAATGTTTTTATTTGCACAAAGATTGCATAAAATAGGACTATTCAGCCACCTCGCAGTGGTCATTTAGCGAAGGATACATTATGTCGAACAAACACGATAAAAAAGTGGGTGTGATTTTTGGGAAATTCTACCCTGTTCACACCGGCCATATTAATATGATTTATGAAGCATTCAGTAAAGTGGATGAACTTCACGTGATTGTCTGTAGCGATACCGAACGCGATTTAAAGCTGTTCTATGATAGTAAAATGAAACGTATGCCGACAGTACAAGATCGCCTTCGCTGGATGCAACAAATCTTTAAATATCAAAAAAATCAAATTTTCATTCATCACTTAATTGAAGATGGCATTCCAAGTTATCCAAATGGCTGGCAAGCTTGGAGTGACGCGGTAAAAAATCTATTTGAAGAAAAACAATTTACCCCGACAATGGTATTTAGTAGTGAGCCACAAGATAAAGCGCCATATGAAAAATACTTAGGACTCGAAGTTTCTTTAGTGGATCCTGACCGCTCTTTCTTTAATGTATCCGCAACGAAAATTCGTACTACACCTTTCCAATATTGGAAATTCATTCCGAAAGAAGTCCGTCCGTTCTTTGCAAAAACTATCGCCATTTTGGGTGGTGAAAGCAGCGGTAAAAGTGTGTTAGTTAGCAAACTGGCTGCCGTATTTAATACTACTTCTGCATGGGAATATGGTCGGGAATATGTCTTCGAAAAATTAGGTGGCGATGAGCAAGCCATGCAATATTCTGACTATCCACAAATGGCATTAGGTCATCAACGCTATATTGATTATGCAGTACGTCACGCCCATAAGGTAGCAATTATTGATACTGACTTCATTACCACGCAAGCTTTTTGTATTCAATACGAAGGCAAAGCCCATCCATTCTTGGATTCTATGATCAAAGAATACCCATTTGATGTGACTATTTTATTGAAAAACAATACAAAATGGGTGGATGATGGCTTACGTAGTCTAGGCAGCCAAAAACAACGTCAACAATTCCAACAGTTATTGAAGAAATTGTTAGATAAATACAAAGTGCCTTACATTGAAATTGAATCACCAAGTTATCTAGACCGTTATAACCAAGTGAAATCTGTTGTGGAAAAAGTGTTAAATGATGAAGAACTTGAAGGTTTACAGCATACTAAACGCACATTGACCACCGAGAGATAACATGATTTTATTCGCAGGCGATCCGCACGGAAGTTATGAACATCTTTATCCTTTCGTGCAAGAAAATGACAACGTTGCTCTCATTATTTTGGGCGACTTGCAGCTTTCTTCGCCTGATGAATTAGATAAACTCGCACAATATTGTGATATTTGGTTTATTCACGGCAACCATGATAGCAAAACCGTCGCCGCATTTGAGGCGATTTGGGGGACACATTGGAAATCGCGTAACTTGCATAATCGTGTTGTTGAAATTCAAGGACAACGCATTGCCGGCTTAGGTGGTGTATTCCGTGGACAAATCTGGATGCCACCAAATAAGCCAATGTACTTTGATCCTATCCACTATTGCCAATATAGCCCGCAAGAAAAAATTTGGCGTGGCGGTGTACCATTGCGTCATCGCACGTCTATTTTCCCCTCTGATATCGAAGCCATTGAAAACGAGCAAGCTGATATTTTAATTTGCCATGAAGCGCCAAAGCCTCATCCAATGGGATTTCGTGTGATTAATCAACTTGCTGAAAAATTAGGGGTAAGACACGTTTTCCATGGTCATCACCACGATAACGTCGAATACAAGACAAATTTCCCTTATAAAATCACGAATGTTGGTTTTAGAAGTATCACAGACATACAAGGAAATTATTTATTAAAAACCATTGATGATCGAGAAAAATAACTAAATAAAGCGTTAACTGTTTTTGATAAAAAGAAAAGTTTGAAGAGAGAAGATGGCGCACCCGAAAGGATTCGAACCTTTGACCGCTCGGTTCGTAGCCGAGTACTCTATCCAGCTGAGCTACGGGTGCGTAGTGATGTTTTATTCTTCGTGACCATTTTAACTGATAGAGTCGATTCAAAATGGCGCACCCGAGAGGATTCGAACCTCTGACCGCTCGGTTCGTAGCCGAGTACTCTATCCAGCTGAGCTACGGGTGCAGAATAATAAAACTAAAAACAAATGGCGGTGAGAGAGGGATTCGAACCCTCGATGGAGTTTTTGACCCCATACTCCCTTAGCAGGGGAGCGCCTTCAGCCTACTCGGCCATCTCACCACAATCGGTTTGTGGGCGGTATAATACGTTTTTTTGAAAATAAGTCAAATCATTTTTTGTAAAAGCCGTTTTGGTTGCTTGATTTATCTACATTTTGCATAAATAAAGTGCGGTTGAAAAAACAAATAAATTTCCCACCGCACTTTAATTTTAATCATCTCTAGCCTTTTAAAATTGCCCGCAGACGATCAAGCTGACTCGATGTTTGTTGTTGCTTCTGCTCTACCGTCAATTTTGGCTTATCTTTTTCCCATTGCACATCATCTTGTGGTAATTCAGCCAAGAAACGACTCGGCTCTGGGCGAATTAACTCGCCAAACTGACGTCTTTCACGACAAAGAGAAAAAGTCAGCGTTTGTTGTGCTCGAGTAATGCCCACATAGGCTAGACGGCGCTCTTCCTCTACATTATCTTCATCGATACTAGTCTGATGAGGCAAAATCCCCTCTTCCATACCAATTAAATACACATGGGGAAACTCTAAGCCTTTGGAGGCGTGCAATGTCATTAATTGAACTTGATCACTCTCGTCATCGTCTTCACCACGTTCCATCATGTCGCGTAAGGTTAAACGGGTAACCACTTGATTTAAATTCATTGGCTCATTCACTTCATCGCCTTTGAGCATATCCTCTACCCAGCTAAATAAGGTTGCCACGTTTTTACTTTGCATTTCGGCAGCTTTCGGGCTGGTGGCATATTCATACAAATATTCTTCGTAATGCAAGGAAGAAAGTAAAGAACGCACAGCGGTTTCAGGATCGGAACGTAAACTTTGATCGTTCAACTCCACAATCCAACGACCAAATTTTTGCAACGCATCATAGGCTTTTGGCGTGACTCGTTGCATCAGTTCAAACTCAAAAATCGCCTCAAATAAGCTGATATGTTTTTCCTGTGCCAACTCGCCTAATTTTTGTAGAGTTGCTGTACCAATTTCCCGTTTTGGTGTATTCACGATACGCAAAAAGGCTGCATCATCATCTTGATTCACCAACAAACGCAAGTAGGCCATCATGTCCTTAATTTCAGCACGGGAGAAAAAAGATGTTCCGCCAGAAATTTTGTACGGAATGCGGTTTTGCATCAGCACTTTTTCTAATAGACGCGATTGATGATTACCGCGATATAAAATGGCATAATCCTTGAATTTGGTTTTACGGCTAAAACGATGAGCGATTAATTCCGCCACAATCCGTTCGGCTTCATGCTCCTCATTTTTCGCCTCAATCACTTGCAGTTTTTCACCTTCGCCCAAGTTGGAAAAAAGCTTTTTATCGAACACGTGCTCGTTGTTATCAATCAAAATGTTGGCACAATGCAAAATACGATGAGTAGAACGATAATTTTGTTCTAATTTAATGACTTGCAAACGCGGAAAATCATCACGCAAGCGCACCATATTTTGTGGACGAGCACCTCGCCAAGAATAAATGGATTGGTCATCATCGCCTACTACGGTAAAACAAGCCCTCTCTCCAACGAGTAATTTGATGAGTTCATATTGGCTAGTATTGGTATCTTGATATTCATCCACCAATAAATAGCGGATTTTCTCCTGCCATTTTGACCGCACTTCTTCGTTCTGTTTGAAAAGCAAGGTTGGCAACATAATTAAATCATCAAAATCCAACGCATTGTAAGCACGAATTTGCGCTGCATAACGCTCATAACATTTTGCAAAGGTCTGATATTTTGCATCTTTCGCTAAAGCATAAGCCTGTTTTGGTGAAACCAAATCATTCTTCCAGTTGGAAATAACTGAGATTAATTCACGCAGTAAGTCTTTATCTTCCTGTAGCACATCCGCCGTCAGTTCTTTTAGTAAGGCAAGTTGATCGTGCTCATCAAACAAGGTCACATTGGATTTAAAGCCTAAAGCTTTATATTCCCGTTTGATAATGTCGAAACCTAAGGTATGGAAAGTGGAAACAATCAATCCTTTGGATTTTTCTTTACCAATGGAATGGGCTACACGCTCTTTCATTTCACGCGCGGCTTTGTTGGTAAAGGTCACGGCAGCAATCTGTTTAGGCAAATAACCACAGTGTTCAATCAAATGAGCAATCTTATTGATGATCACGCGAGTTTTGCCCGAGCCAGCACCAGCCAGCACCAAGCAAGGCCCACTGACATATTCGACAGCCTGTTGTTGTTGAGAATTGAGTTTCATATCTTAATTCAAATTAATTTGACCACGCATAAGGCAATAATGCGGTATCTAATAAAAATGACAGTGGCAAATCTAAAATAGGTAAGCCCCATTTTTGTGCCATCTCTAAATCATAAGCCGCACCAGCATAAGGTGTGTATTTTTCTGATGGATCGATTAATTTCACCACCGTACCACAACCAGTTAACGCTAAAAGTGCGGTTAAAATCAGAAGTGTTTTTTTCATTCACGACGTGCTTTTAAGGCTAAATAGACAGCTTCCGGCACCAATTCTTTCACATCGCCATGATGCAAATAAATTTCTCGTACAATCGTGGAAGATACAAACGCCCATTTTTCTGTTGGAGGGAAGAACAAACTATCCACACCATCGGTTAATAAACGGTTTAACGCTGCCAGCTGTAATTCATATTCGAAGTCCGTCGTTGTGCGCACGCCACGGATAATGGCGGTAATTTTTTTCGCTTTGATTTCATTTGCGAGTAAATCAGAGAAGCCAAATACTTCCACATTGGGCAAATGAGCGACCGATTGACGCACCAGCTCAACGCGTTCTTCCAATGAGAACAATGGCTTTTTGCTCGGACTATTCGCAACCGCGACAAAAACTTTCGGAAAAATGACCGCACTTCGCGCAATGATATCTAAATGCCCGTTGGTAATCGGGTCAAACGTGCCAGGGTAAATTACGCTTGTCATTTATTGTTCTCCGAAATATGGGTTAAATAAGGATGAAGCAAATCTAAAAGACGCTGTAATGCGCCACGATTTTCGATTAATACCTCGTAACCTGCATTGCCTAAACGTTGACGCGCCCCTTTCGAATTCAATAACTTATCAATAATCTCTGACAATGCTTTTTCTGTTGAGTTGATTTGCAACACACCTTGCACTTCTAAGAGCGAAGTAAAAACTTCAGGGAAATTGAAGGTATGCTTTCCACTCACAACGGGTAATTTAAATGCCAAAGGCTCTAAAGGATTATGTCCCCCATGTTTGACCAAACTTCCGCCAACAAACGCAATATCTGAAATACCATACATCAACATCAACTCGCCCATGGTATCACCCAGAATCACTTGAGTATTTTCTGAAGGAATCTCACCTGTTGAACGACGAATAAAGTTAAAGTTGGCTTTTTCAATTAAATCCGCCACAGGATTAAAACGTTCAGGATGACGAGGCACTAGCAATAACAGCAAGTTTGGATGTTTTTTCAGTAACAAATGATGCGCTTGTAAAATGAGTTCTTCTTCCCCTTCGTGCGTACTCGCGGCAATCCAAATCTGACGATCTTTCGCCCAGCTCTCATGAAGTGTTGCAATGTCTTTGAGTAATTCATCACTGACCACAAGATCATATTTAATATTGCCGGTTAATTGCAGACGATCTTTCTCATAACCTAACTCTAAATAACGTTTTCCGCTGATGCTATCTTGTGGCGCAATCAAGCTGATTTGAGAAAGCATATACTGCAAGTGTTGTTTGACTTTGCCATAGCGTCTGGCTGAACGCGCAGAAAGGCGTGCATTCGCCACAATGAAAGGAATATTTCGACGAGCCAAACAATCAATCAAATTTGGCCAAAGTTCCGTTTCAATGACAATGAATACTTTAGGTTGAATAAAATCAATAAAACGATTGATGACACAAGGTAAATCATAAGGCAAATAACAATGCGTCACAGTTTCCCCGAACGCAGCTTTTACGCGTTCAGAGCCTGTTGGCGTGACCGTTGTAAACGTGATCGGTAAATTCGGGTATTCCTTCTGAATACGTTTTACTAGCGGTGTAGCGGCAATCACTTCCCCTACCGATGCAGCATGAATGACGATCCCATCTTCTGCAGGCTTAACAAGATTCGCATAAATACCATATCGCTCGCCTAAACGCTTGCGATAATTAGGAGCCTTGAGACTTCGTAGCAGCATGAAGAACAGCACAAAAGGCTGAATCAGATACATCAGGCCGGTATAAAAAAAACGCCACATAAAATAAATTCGGTTATACTTACAAAAGTTTCGGCTAGTATAACAAAAAAAGGATCAAAATATGCCAACAATTAGCGTTGCCATGATTGTCAAAAATGAAGCGGCAGATCTTGCTCAATGTCTTGATACGGTAAAAGATTGGGTAGATGAAATCATTATTGTCGATTCAGGCAGTACTGATAACACGCAAGAAATTGCGGAACAATATGGTGCAAAATTTTATTCGCATCCTGATTGGCCAGGTTTTGGCAAACAACGCCAACGTACACAACAATATGTCACCAGTGATTATGTTTTGTGGCTAGATGCCGATGAACGTGTCACACCGAAACTGCGTGAATCTATTCAACAAGCGATTCAACAAGATGCACCAAATACGGTTTATGATATTCCTCGGGTGAGTGAAGTGTTTGGGCGCGAAATTCGCCATTCAGGTTGGTATCCTGATTATGTAGTGCGTTTATATCGCACAAATTATGCAGGATATAATGATTCTCTGGTACATGAAAAAGTGGTTTATCCTGAAAACACGAAAGTACAGAAATTAACTGGAGATCTGGAGCATTTTACCTATAAAAGCATTCATCACTATTTGGTGAAATCTGCGGGCTACGCCAAAGCCTGGGCAGATCAACGCCAAGCCAAAGGTAAAAAAGCGACCTTATGGCAAGGTGTCAGTCATGCCATCGGGTGCTTTGTCAAAATGTACATTTTAAAAGCCGGTTTCTTAGATGGAAAACAAGGTTTCCTGCTGGCGGTACTTTCGGCCCACTCCACCTTTGTGAAGTATGCTGATTTGTGGGAGAGAGAGCAGAAATAAATTATTTCCAATATTGTCGATAATAAAAAAGTTGGATTCCTTTGAAATCCAACTTTTTTACATTTAGAAACTTTTACCGACTTCGATAAAGACTTGGTTTTTATCGTATGAATAAATCGCCATATTACTTTTCGTTTTACTATACGACCAAGTTACTTTTGGTGTAAAACCAGCATAGTGGAATTGTTTATGCCAAAGGGAAACAGAAGCACCATATTCATTATTATGTTGTTTTACACTACTAAATGATTGAGCAAGGTAATGACGTTTGGCGTACCCAAGTGTTGTACTGGTTGTAATACCAAGTGGCCACTCTTGTCCCCAAGTTAAACGCGTACCAATACGATTATAAGCATTCGATCTATCCGCTGCATATTTCTTTGTCAAATCTAATGAAACTGACCAGAATTGAGTTGAGCTAGGAATAAACATCAATGAATTCGTTAAAGAATGAACGGCACCATTATAATTTCGTTTATCGATTTCTTTTTTGTAGCGTTCATAACCAAAATTATAAAGCGCAGAATACTTAAAGTTTTGGCTTAACCAATACCCCATAGATAAACTTGCACCATAAGTATCGGTATACTGCTTTAAACTATCTCCGCCATTTAGACCACCACCATACCAACGTTTGCTGATATATGGTGTCACTTGCACATTAAAACGAGCATCAGAATAACCATACCCTAAGCCAATATGTCCGATTAAATCATTATATTTTTTATTATCCCAGTAATATCTGGAACTCATACTGCTATCAAAAGCAACGTATTTTCCGTTAGATAAACTCCAACGTTTATCCGCACCAACAGACAAACCAAGACCTTGACCTGTTTGACGAGGGGTATTATAGGTTACCTCGCCACTACCAACAGCCATCTTAGTCCCTTATTTCGCAGAGTTTGCTAAGTTTTTATCATTTAAGAAAGTTGTTGAAAAAGAGAAATTCCAGTTTTCTTTGCTATCAATGACTTCAATAAATTTATCAAATACTGCAACATCTTGAGAGTTTTGAGTTGAAGCACGAAGTCTTTCAAACTGTGTTTTTGCTGCTTCGTATTCTTGATTATAGAACAAGGTTTCAGCAAGTTGATAGCGGATAAAATTATTTTCAGGGAAATCAGAAATAAGTTTACGGTATGAAGCAACGGATTTATTCAAATCCTCTTCTCTTTCAAGAATCGCTTTTCCCCAATCAATTAAAGAAAGATCAGCATTAGGAACAGATTCATAAATTTGGATATAAACAGGTAGAACCGCTTTGTTTGGATTCACTAGCGCCTCTAAAAATAAACGTTCTAACAGGGCTGGATTTTCAGCTAATTGCTTTCCTGTAAATCTGGCAACACTATTACCATTAGCTTGATTTTCTTGCGCCATCGCATTTTGCTCAGACAAACGCTGTTTTCTCAGCAAGTCTTCTTTTAGATTTTGTTGATTAATATTTGGCATGCTCGCTTCATTTTGCAATGGATCTCTTTCCTGTACGGGAGCGGGAGAAGTTTGAGCATAAGTCGGTAATGCAATACTTGCAAGTGTCAGTAATAATGTTGATTTTTTCATATTTCCTCAACGATAGAAAAAAACAGCCCATGTAAATGGGCTGTCTAGGTTTAAAATATAACTGAAAAAATTATTTTCTGTTATTTTGGTTTGTACTTTCACCCCAAGCTGGAACTGTAGGTGGAGTAACTACAGCTGGTGCTTGATATGGAGTATTTTGCACTTTAGCACCGAATGATGCACCCCAGTTGTTCGCAGTGTCATTACTTGAAATCACACCACCTAACTCTTGTGCTTGTGCACCGTATAAGCTAGCTTTTAACACACCTTGAGCACCATCGTGTTTAGTTGCACTACCAGAGATGCTACCGTTATTTGCTAATGTACCATTGAAGTTAGCTAACTCAACATTATGCGGTTTAACTTGTTGTTGAGTATTAGTTTCTTCCCATACGTTGTATAGGTTACCAGTTACATTTTTGCTTGCTAAATCAATGTCAGCTGCAACGTGAGTACCACTAATTAATTTGTATTCAGCACCTAAAGCGTTTGGAAGACCTGCATCAATTTTGTAATCTTTATCTAGGTTATAAGTAACTGCGTGACCTTGATAGTGTAATTTACCCGCTGGTGCTTCAGGAGCGAAGTAAATATTTTTAAGATCGCTTGCTAAAGTTGCGCTGTATGGAGTGTTGTTTACACCACGGTAGAAGTAGTTATCTTCTGTACCGTCTTGACCATACAGACCATAGCTAGCTACTTTAGTACCGTATTGAGCAACATCTTTACCATCTTTAAGATCAGCTTCTTTTACTGCGTGTAATTTAGAGGTTACACGACCGTATTGAACATAGTCCAATTTAGAACCTGCAGTATAATATTTATCATTAGCATCTTTTTTTGCTGTGAATGGCGCATTCGCTAAGTTAAGCTCATCATTTGCTGGGTTTGCTGTCTCAGACTCACCCTTAACGAAAGTTCTGTGACCATATACTTCTGCAACAGACTTAGCTAGCGCTGCATTAGTACGAGCTGCGTGGTCAGTATCAGCTACGTTTTTACCCTCTGTACGAGTATAGTTTAAACGACCTTCTTCGTAAACAAATGCTTTACCATCTACATCCTTTTCACCCATAGACGCTGTTTTAGTTGCTGATTCACCATCTACACGACCACGAGTTGTATCTTTTGTAGTACCATTCATGTAGATGTGTTTTAAAACGTGCTCACCAGATGTGTTAGCTTCATTACCACGGAAATCAAAATCTTCTAAATAAGCTTGTTTTGCATCACCCTGTAATGGAATCGCAACAACGATAGTATCTAAGCTTGGGTGTAATTCAACTGTCATGTTAGTTGGAGAAACAGAAGATTTGCTGTTAGTTTCTACACCTTCACCAACGTTTAAGTTAGATTGAGTTTTCTTAACAAATTTAGCACCTACATCTTTTGTTTTTGCAACTAATGCTTCTGCAGCTGCTGCTTTTTCTGCTGCTTTTTCTGCTGCTTGTTGTTTAGCTGCTTCTTCAGCTGCAGCGTTGTTGCTACCACCGCTAGAACCACATGCAGCTAATACTGCTGCACACGCTACTGTTAAACTAAATTTAATGAATTTGTTGTTTTTCATAATGTATGTAACCTTATAAAATTGGTTAGCCAATAGACTTATGCTATTACACGCTTGTGTTATAGCACCTTTTGTATACAAAAGGCTAATAAAAGCCTTTCTGGGCGAGTTCTAGCAAAAGGAAAATAACGTTGCAACCTTGAAATGTCATATTCTTATCTCTTTTATCAACATTTAAGGTAAATTTTTTGTAAATTTACGTAAATTTCTTTAAGTTTACATATAACAATATATCAACACTTCTTCTATATATTATTACCTCGGCACGCCTCTCAATAAAGGGATTGGCTCAAACGGCGCAACTGAAGTTGGCGCAGGAATATCATTAAAAATTAAGATAAATGGTTTAGGTGGCAAGATTTTTTCATTTCTCCACAAGCTTCCCATGCCGACTAATTGAATATCATCGGGTAAATTTTTGATTCCTGATTTTAATACGGCTACGGTATTTGGACGAGGGTGCCCAATAGCAATGGCTGTGCCATGTTTACGTGCATATTGAATGGCATTCTGAAATTGGCGTTGTACATCCACTAAATTATCACTATCATCTAAAAAGATATGGCGATCTAATACGCGTACACCTTGCTCTTTTGCTATTTTTCCCGCGACTGATTTTCCGATAGTACGGCTATCTAAAAAGAATAAATGTTGCTCGCGAAGTGCGGACATTAAATAAGTCATTAATGTGGTATCGGCTGTGGCTGCACTGCCCATATGATTATTCATTCCGATTGCGTTTGGCACAATAGATTTGGCCTTTTTCACTCGCTCATTCACTTGCGCTTCAGATAACCCTAAAGTCAAACCACCTTCCTCAATTTTAATATTGCTGACAGGCTGCATTGGCATATGAATAAGAATATCGTGATTCTGCGCTTTCGCTTGCTGATTGCGAATTTTGGCATAGGGCGCAGCAGGAATGATGGCGACAGAGATTTCTTTTGGCATAGCCAAAATTTCCGCATCTTCTTTCGGATGATAGCCAATATCATCAATCACAATGGCTAGCTTACCTTGTGCAAAAGTCAATGCAGAGAAAAGTGTGATTGAAAAAATAATCGTATTTTTGACCGCACGTTGAAAGAACCTTGCCATTATTTAATCCACCCAGCCGGATTTACAGGCACTCCTTTACGGCTGATACCAAAGTAAAGCGCTGGTTTAGAGAGTTCACCTGTATTCCCCACTTGTGCAATGGTTTGTCCTGCAGACACCAGCTGACCTTGTTTCACAAATACCGCTTGGTTGAAACCATACAGACTCAAGTCGCTGTCGCCGTGCTTCACAATCACCATATAACCATAACCATTAAGATGGCCGGCGAGAATAACACGACCACTTGCAATGGCTTTTACCGCTGTACCCGTTGGTGCGCCGATAACCATACCTTTCCAGCGCACTTCGCCTGCTTGGATTGAGCCAAAGGAATGCAATGTTGGACCGGAAACTGGACGACTGTATTGACGAGCTGCCGTACCTAAACCACTGGTGCTATTAATCAACTTACGCTCTTGATCGGTTGGTTGATAAGGTTTTGAGGTCCGTTTTTCTTCCTCTTGTTTTTTCTGAGCAAGGGCTTCACGCTCACGTTGTTCTTGTTGGCGAGCGGCTTGTTCTGCACGTTGAATTTCTTGGCGAAGGGCATTTTCGTTCGCTTTCAACGTTTCCAGCTTGTTCTGATCTTTGGTTAAGTTTTTGTTGAGTTCATTTAACGTAGATTGGCGTTCTTGTTGCGCTTTTTGTAATTCTTGCTGCTGTTTCTTTTGCGTAGAAAGCTGATCGCGATGATTTTTTTGTTGCCCTGAAATCGCTTCGCGTTGTTTCGCTAAATTATCTTGTGTCGCTTTCAGATTGTTAATCATATCAATGCGAATTTGATTTAAGTGCTGATAATACACTTTCATGCGTTCCGCTTTTTTCGCATCTTCCGAAAGCATTCTTTCCAAGGTAGAAGGATTGACACCTGAGCGATAGATGGCATCTACTTGCTTTGCGAGCTTCGCTTTTTGTACACGTTCTTGCTTTTCTAATTGCTTGATTTGCTTTTCGGTTTCCGCCATTTGCTTGCGAATTTCTTTTAAGCTTAATTCTGTTTCACGTAATTCACCGACAACGCTATTAATTTTGCTTTCTTGATCTTTAAGACTGGCTTGGAGTTTAGCTTGTGCGCGTTTTTGCTCGGCGATCTTCGATTCTTGTTGTTTAATTTGTTTTTGAATTTGAGTGAGGTCGTTGCCTTGCGCGAAAGATGAAAAGCCAAGCAGACCACAAGCCAAAAGTGCGGTCAGTTTTGATAAGATTTTTTTTCTACAATTGCTTTGCTGCATACATCTAAACTTGAGAGAAATTAAGGGGCGAATAAAGCTTAAATACTAGCATTATTTTTGAGTGGCTAAAAGTTTACAGGCGATTTTTTGCGAAAGATCAGTAAATACCGCCTTTTTACTTTTAAACATAACGATTTTTTGCTATAACAGAGCCATTCATTTTTTTATTAATACTTAGGAGATCCTTATGGAATTAGTATTCATTCGTCACGGTTTCAGTGAGTGGAACGCAAAAAATTTATTCACCGGTTGGCGTGATGTGAATTTAACTGAGCGCGGTGTTGAAGAAGCAAAAGCAGCGGGTAAAAAATTGTTCGAGAAAGGCTATGAGTTCGATATCGCCTTCACTTCTGTTTTAACTCGTGCAATCAAAACCTGTAACATCGTGTTAGAAGAATCTCACCAATTATGGATTCCTCAAGTGAAAAATTGGCGTTTAAATGAGCGTCACTACGGTGCATTACAAGGCTTAGATAAAAAAGCAACCGCAGAACAATACGGTGACGAACAAGTTCATATCTGGCGTCGTTCTTATGACATTTCTCCTCCAGATTTAGATCCGAAAGATCCAAATTCTGCACATAACGACCGTCGTTATGCAAACATCCCATCTGATGTTGTACCAAACGCAGAAAACTTAAAATTAACCTTAGAACGTGCATTACCATTCTGGGAAGATCAAATTGCTCCAGCAATGCTTTCTGGTAAACGTGTTTTAGTGGTTGCGCACGGTAACTCACTTCGTGCATTAGCAAAACACATCATCGGTATTTCTGATGCGGAAATCATGGATTTTGAAATCCCAACTGGTCAACCGCTAGTGTTAAAACTTGACGATAAATTAAACTACGTAGAACACTACTATCTTTAATTTATAAATGATTTCAAAGTGCGGTTAATTTTGACCGCACTTTTTGTTTAAGGAGAATAACGGATGAAAAAATTACTCGCGGTGATTTTTGCTTTTTTACCTGTTTTGGCCTTTGCTGCATCGCCAAATCATACGGCAAAATCAACTCAAACTAAGTCAGTGAAAACGGCAGTTAAAAAAGTGGAAGCCAAGAAAGCAACCACACCTAAAGCCGTAGCCAAAACAGCTAATAAAAAAGCGGATGCCAAAAAAGCAGAAGCGAAAAAGCCCGCTAAAATTGTGGAAGCAAAAAAAGCGGTAACAAAAAAAGAAAAAATAAAAAATAAAACGACAACTAAAGCCGCTAAAGCAGAGCCGACAAAAACGAAAGGCAAACAGTCAGTAGAAAAAACGAAGCAAACTGTAGTAAAAGACAAAAAGGCTGCAGCTAAGAGCAAACAGAGTGTAGTTAAAGAATCAGCTAAACCTGAAAAGATGATTGCTAAAAAAACACCCGCAGTTAAAACTGAAGTGAAGAAAGCGGAACCAAAAGCTGTTGAAAAAGTGGCTGAAAAGAAAGTAGATGCTGTCGCACAAAAAACAGCGAGTATGGTGACAAAATCTGTCGTCGTACCAAGATGTAATGATTCAAAAGTTTTTGCGGTATTATCTGATGCCTTCAAAAAACAAGGCGCTGCTACTAACACCCAAATGACAGTGAAACAAATCTCGCAAGCCCGTGAAACGCAATCTTATCCACAACAAGGCATTCGCAGCTGTAATGCGATAGTGGAAACCAACGGCGTTAAATATGTTACCGATTACAGCATTATCTTGAATGATAAAGGCTTCTTCGTGCAAGTGGAAAACGCGCAACCTGCTCAACGTTTCTAATCTTAACGTGCGTTATTTAAATGAAGTTGTTTGAATAACGCACGCATTTCTTCTTTATTTAAACAACGATATTCGCCATTGCCCAATCCATCAAGCGTTAAATGGCTCATTTGATAACGGATAAGTCGTAATGTCGGAAAGCCGATATGTGCCGTCATTCTACGCACTTGTCGATTACGCCCTTCACTGATTTTGATTTCCAACCAACTTGTCGTAATGCTTTGACGTTCACGAATAGGTGGATTGCGAGGCCAGAGAAAATCCGGTTCTGAAATCAACCGCACTTTTGCCGGCTTCGTCATCCCATCTTTCAATTCAACACCTTTGCGGAGTTTGTCTAAGTCTGTTTCTTCAGGAATACCTTCCACTTGCACAAAATACGTTTTTTCTGTTTTAAACTTAGGATCCGCCAAACGATGTTGCACTTCACCATTATTCGTTAAAATCAGTAACCCTTCGCTATCGCGATCCAATCGCCCTGCCGCATATACATTAGGAATGGTAATAAAATCTTTTAACGTCGCTCGGCCGTTTTCATCGGTGAATTGTGTCAGTACATCAAAAGGTTTGTTAAATAAAATAACGATTGTTTGTTCTAATGTAAGTGGCTTCGCTTTAGGCTTAAATGAACGAGTGGGTTTTACCGTTCGTTTGGTCGTAAATGAGCGAGAAGAGAAAGATTTCGACATATTATTTATTCAGTAAAAAGAGAAAAAGGGCGGATTTTACTCCGCCCTTTTATATTACCATTTATTGTAATAACGCTACCAGATGAATAATCCCAAACTTCGTCATAGTCATTCCAAGAACAATCTCTAAAATAGCGAGAAGAAAAATAAAGACTGAACGACGTTCTCGAATTTGCACAGAAAATTGACTGTAATCTACAGGCTTTTTGATTATGATATCAGCAATGGCGGCTTCTGCTTTCTCTATAATATTTCCTTCACCAGCTAGTGAAAGAAGATAGTTTCCTTCTTCTGCTCGGAACCAATATAATTCCATCCGCCCTTTTACAAATCCACTCGATGAAGTTTTCAGAATGCTAACTGACAGGGGAACTGTTTTCCCTGTCTGCAGGTTGATTATTTTGAAACCTACTTTTCCTATAGGGGATTTGGTAAATAATTTTCCGCTAAGCCATATTCCATACATTCCCTTCGGCAAGAAAAAAGTTCCTTCTTTGTCTACACATGGCATTTCATATAACAACTTTGTATTGACTAAACGGGGTATCGTTTTAACGCCAATAATCAGCAGTATTATTCCTGCTACCATCAATAAAAAATATAAATACTGCATTTTGTTCCTTTGCTTATCCTGTCGTCAGGAGAAATTACAAAAATTCAGTTCTGCCCTAGAAATCATAATTTCTATGAACACTATTATTACACCGCAACGCTAATGTCATAACAGTTAAACGATCATGGAAAGTGCGGTCAAAAATTTTCTTGTTTTTATATTACTCTTTTCAATACATAAAAAAAGCCAACTTATTAAATAAGTTGGCTTAGATTTTCTTAATTTAAGTTATTAACCTGCAACAGCGATACGTTTCATATCTGTCATGTAGCCACGTAACTCTTGACCGATTAATTCAACCGGGTGGTTACGGATTGCATCGTTTACATCACGTAAAGTGATGTTGTCGATAGCTACTGCTGGTGTTGGTTCACCTAAATCACCTTTTTGTAAGGTTGGGATGATTTCTTTTGCAAGAATTGGGGTTGCTACGTTAGAGAATAAGTAGTTACCGTATTCTGCAGTATCAGAAATTACCACGTTCATTTCGTATAAGCGTTTACGTGCGATAGTGTTGGCGATTAACGGTAATTCGTGAAGTGATTCATAGTAAGCTGATTCTTCATAGATACCGCTTGCTACCATTGCATCAAAGGCTAATTCAACACCCGCTTTCACCATTGCTACCATTAATACGCCGTTATCAAAGTATTCTTGCTCAGAAATTTTGATGCCGTCTGCTTTTGGTGCGTTTTCAAAGGCAGTTTTGCCAGTTGCTTCACGCCATGCGAATAAGTCTTTATCACCATTCGCCCAGTCAGCCATCATGGTCGCAGAGAAGTGACCGCTGATGATGTCATCCATGTGTTTGTAATATAAGAAACCAAGGCTTTCTTTGATTTGCTCAGCAAGTTCAAATGCACGTAATTTTGCGCTGTTTGATAAGCGATCCATCATTAATGTGATACCACCTTGTTTTAAGGCTTCAGTAATGGTTTCCCAACCGTATTGGATTAATTTACCTGCGTATGCTGGATCTTTACCATCAGCAACAAGTTTGTCGTAACATACGATAGAACCTGCTTGTAACATACCACAAAGAATGGTTTGTTCACCCATTAAGTCAGATTTTACTTCTGCGACGAATGAAGATTCTAATACGCCTGCACGGTCACCACCGGTTGCAGCGGCCCATGCTTTCGCAATTGCCATACCTTCACCACGTGGGTCATTTGCTGGGTGAACCGCGATTAATGTTGGCACACCGAAACCACGTTTGTATTCTTCACGTACTTCAGTACCTGGACATTTTGGTGCACTCATCACCACAGTGATGTCTTCACGGATTTGCTCACCTACTTCAACGATATTGAAACCGTGTGAGTAACCGAATGCTGAATCTTTTTTCATTAATGGCATCACATCAGCTACGACTTTAGAGTGTTGTTTGTCCGGTGTTAAGTTGATCACTAAGTCTGCAGTTGGAATTAATTCTTGATAAGTGCCCACTTTAAAACCGTTCTCGGTTGCACGTTGGAATGATGCACGTTTTTCAGCAATCGCTTCAGGGCGTAATGCATAAGAAATATCTAAGCCAGAGTCACGCATATTTAAACCTTGGTTTAAACCTTGTGCACCACAACCTACGATAACGATTTTTTTGCCTTTTAAGTAGTTGCAACCGTCAGCAAATTCGCTGCGATCCATAAAACGACAACGACCTAATTGATCTAATTTTTCGCGTAAATTTAATGTATTGAAATAGTTAGCCATTTTTCATCCTTAATATGATGTTGATTAATGTGTATGAGGTTGTGTTTGAATATAGTTTTTTGTTGTGTCATGGATTATAAGATTTTTAATTATTGCGTAAAGTGATATTATTGGTACTTAGTGTTGCAATTTTTGCAACTATATTTACATTTTAATGATACATATGAACTTTCAAGACCTTCAAATATTTCTTCATCTTGCTGACACGCAAAATTTTGCTAAAACCGCTACGCAAAATCATATGTCACCGTCTACGCTTTCACGCCAAATTCAACGCATGGAAGAGGAATTAGAACAACCTTTATTTATTCGTGATAATCGACAAGTGCGCTTAACCGAACAAGGCGAGAAATTTCTGCAATTTGCGAAAACAGAATGGCAAAACTGGCAGCAGTTTAAGCGCCAACTGCGAGATAATTCAGCGGAATTAAGCGGAGAGTTGCGCTTATTTTGCTCAGTAACGGCTTCATATAGTCACTTGCCACAGGTATTAGCCAAATTTCGTTCGCGTTATCCTAAAGTCGAAATTCAACTGACGACTGGTGACCCAGCCTCTGCGGTGCAATTCATTCAATCGGAACAGGTGGATCTTGCTTTGGCGGGGAAACCCAATAATCTGCCGACAGGATTGGAATTTTATAAGATTGATGATATTTCCCTTTCATTAATTGCACCACGAGTCGCTTGTTTAGCCACACAATTATTACAGGAAGAACCTATCAATTGGCAGCAAATGCCTTTCATTTTGCCGTTAGATGGAATGGCACGTCAGCGTATCGAACAATGGCTACGTAGCAAACACATTAAACATCCCAAAATTTATGCCACTGTGGCGGGGCATGAAGGTATCGTACCAATGGTGGCACTTGGTTTTGGATTAGCAATGTTGCCCGATGTGGTGATTGATAATAACCCTATGTCAAAAGACGTGTCTCGTTTAAATTTAGACAATTCCGTTGAGACGTTTGATTTAGGTGTTTGTGTGCAAAAAAGAAATTTAGCGAACCCCCTAATTCGTGCATTTTGGGAGATGTTAGACTAAAATAATAAGCAGAATTAACCTAAGGATTTATTATGTTAAGAGGCATACTTATTTCACTTTTAGCCTCGCTTTTATTTGGCTATATGTATTATTTTTCCACGCTACTGAAACCGCTCAGTGGCACGGATATTTTCGGCTATCGAATGCTGTTTACATTCCCTTTCGTTGCCCTTTCCGTCATCATGTTTAAACAAAAACAAGCTTTGGTTGAGCATTTAAAACGCATTAAAAATAGACCGCTCTTTGCCCTTTCCTATATTATTTGTGGCGCATTAATGGGGTATCAAATGTGGCTCTTTTTGTGGGCACCCAATAATGGTAGCTCCTTAAGTGTTTCTTTCGGTTATTTATTATTGCCAATTGTGATGGTGGCTGCGGGGCGGATCATTTTTAAAGAGCGAATTTCAACATTGAAATTTATAGCTGTGGTAATTGCGGCGGTTGGAGTGATTTCTAACATCGTTTTAAAAGGCGGATTATCTTGGGAAGCCATTGTTATCTGTGTGGGGTATACCACCTACTTCTCGATACGAAAAGCCTTAAAAAATACCGATCTTGGTGCCTTTTGCTTAGAAATGATCGCATTATTGCCAGTTAGCGTTTACTTTGCTCTTCAAACCGATTTTGCCACCGTGCAGGAATCGAATCCTAACATTTGGGGATTATTGGTATTGCTCGGGCTTATTAGTGGCTCTGCATTGATTGCTTATGTGATCGCCAGCAACATGCTGCCAATGAATTTACTTGGCCTTCTAGGCTATGTTGAAACCATTTTGATGGTAATTATTTCATTTTTAATTGGAGAGAAAATGGATGCGGACAGCTATCCATTATTCATTTGTTTAGTATTGGCGATGAGCCTGATTATTTTTGATGGCGTGTATAAACAGCGCGTAAAAGGAACAAACCATGTCGTTTAAAGAAATTAGCCCGGAACAAGCTTGGGAAATGGTGCAAAATGGCGCCATGCTTGCTGATGTTCGGGACCCTCAACGTTTTACCTATTCCCATGCGAAAGGGGCGTTTCATTTAACTAACCAAAGCTTTTTACAATTTGAAGAACTGGTGGATTTTGACTCCCCAATTATCGTGAGTTGTTATCATGGCGTGAGCAGCCGAAATGTGGCGACTTTCCTCGTTGAACAAGGCTATGAAAATGTGTTTAGTGTCATTGGTGGATTTGATGGTTGGGTAAAAGCTGGTTTACCGATAGAAACGGCTTATTAGTATTTTTTGATTTAAAGTGCGGTGAAATTCACCGCACTTTTCTTTTTGTCTCGCTATTGCTTATCCACAATCGCTTTCAACATCGTGTAAGATTGAGCTTGTTTTTTCTCATCAAAAATATAGCTTACCGCCATAATTTCATCAAAATGTACCCGTTCACGTAGTTGCTTGAGTTGAAATTCCACGCTTTCAGGACTACCGATAAGCGAACAAGCGGTCATTTGTTCCACCACTGCGCGTTCTTGGTTGTAAATCGGGATTTCCTCGAAATCGACCGGTCCAAAGTGCGGTTTCTTTTGAGCATGCATTTGGGCTTTCCAAACATCTTCTTCTGATGCCATTGGCGGTTGTAAATTTTGTTGCGCATTAGTTACCACGTTTAAGAAAAATAGTGTTTGTGTTGTCGCCAGTTGTTTCGCTTCTTTATCGGTTTCGGCAACGATCGCGTTCACACCTAAGATGACATAAGGCTCAGCAAGATAGGTAGAAGGTTTGAAGTTTTTGCGGTAAATCTCCACTGCCATTTCCATCATTCGTGGCGCAAAGTGTGAAGCAAAGGCATAAGGCAAGCCAAGTTCTGCCGCAAGATAGGCACTTTCGGTGCTAGATCCTAAAATATAAAACGGTATATTCAAGCCAGCAGAAGGATACGCAGAAACCGGGTTGCAATCTTTAAAGTAACCGCGAAGTTCCGCAATTTCCGCAGGGAAATCCAGACTGTTTCGTCCTCGACGAAGTGCTGCAGCCGTTTGCATATCCGTTCCTGGCGCACGCCCTAAACCAAGTTCAACACGGTTTGGATAAAGCGTCTCCAGTGTGCCATATTGCTCGGCTACCACATAAGGCGAATGATTCGGTAACATTACGCCACCTGACCCTACGCGCAAGGTCTTCGTATTGGCTAGCGTATGCTGAATTAAAAGTGCGGTCGCTGAACTCACCAAATTTTTCATATTATGATGCTCCGCAATCCAATAACGCTCAATGCCAATGTTCTCAGCGTGTTTTGCAAGATTGACCATCGATTCAACCGCTTGCAAATAAGTTTGTCCTTCTCGAACAGGGGCGAGATTAAGAATAGAGAGCTTCATTTTATTTCCTCATGATTGATTTGTTGAGCGTCATTATACGTGTTTTTTCGGGCAGAAATATCGATAAAATTGGAATAGACTGTTCCGAGAAAAGGAAAAATATTGCAAAATAGGCACAAATTCAGATGTATTCGAAAAAATGATTGTATTTAATAATATTTCCCTAAAGCGCGGGCAAACCGAATTGCTCGAGAATGCCACAGCAACTATCAATCCGAAACAAAAAGTCGGTTTGGTGGGTAAGAATGGTTGCGGTAAGTCGTCTCTTTTTGCCCTATTAAAAAAAGAATTAACGCCAGAGGGCGGCGAGGTTACTTATCCATCCAACTGGCGGGTATCTTGGGTGAATCAAGAAACGCCGGCATTGGATATTCCTGCCATTGATTATGTAATTCAAGGGGATCGCGAATATTGCCGTTTGCAGCTGGAACTTGAACAAGCAAATGAATGTAATGATGGTCATGCAATTGCGCGCATTCACGGGCAGTTAGAAACCTTGGATGCTTGGACGATCCAATCTCGCGCGGCTTCCTTATTGCATGGTTTAGGCTTTAACCAAGAAGAAATCACTCAGCCTGTAAAATCCTTCTCCGGTGGTTGGCGAATGCGCTTGAATTTGGCGCAAGCATTGCTTTGTCCATCGGATTTATTATTACTGGATGAGCCAACCAACCATTTGGACTTGGATGCAGTTATTTGGTTAGAACGTTGGTTAGTGCAATATCAAGGTACTTTGGTATTAATTTCCCACGACCGTGATTTTCTCGATCCGATTGTGACAAAAATCCTCCATATCGAAAATCATAAGCTCAACGAATACACGGGCGATTATTCTTCCTTTGAAGTGCAACGGGCAACCAAATTGGCACAACAAACGGCGATGTATCGTCAGCAACAACAAAAAATTTCCCATTTACAAAAATATATCGACCGCTTTAAAGCCAAGGCAACCAAAGCTAAACAGGCGCAAAGCCGTATGAAGGCATTGGAACGTATGGAACTGATTGCACCAGCTTATGTGGATAATCCTTTTACTTTTGAATTCCGTCCACCACTATCCTTGCCGAATCCTTTGGTGATGATTGAACAGGCGAGCGCAGGTTATGGCAGAGGTGAAAGTGCGGTAGAAATTTTAAGTAAAATTAAACTGAATTTAGTACCGGGTTCGCGCATCGGTTTGCTCGGGAAAAATGGTGCTGGGAAATCAACGTTGATTAAATTGTTAGCGGGAGAGCTCACGGCGCTTTCAGGTACAGTACAATTAGCTAAAGGCGTGCAACTCGGCTATTTTGCTCAGCATCAGCTAGATACCCTACGCGCAGACGAATCCGCTCTCTGGCACATGCAGAAACTCGCACCAGAGCAAACGGAGCAACAGGTTCGGGATTATCTCGGGAGTTTTGCGTTCCATGGTGACAAAGTTAATCAAGCGGTGAAAGCCTTTTCCGGTGGGGAAAAAGCCCGTTTGGTACTTGCGCTAATTGTTTGGCAACGTCCAAACCTATTACTGCTCGACGAACCAACAAACCACTTGGATTTGGATATGCGTCAGGCATTAACCGAAGCACTGGTGGATTACGAGGGCTCTTTGGTGGTGGTTTCTCACGATCGCCACTTACTACGTAATACCGTGGAAGAATTCTATTTGGTGCACGATAAAAAAGTGGAAGAATTCAAAGGCGATTTAGAGGATTATCAAAAGTGGCTGAATGAACAAAATAGCGCACCAGAAAATAAATCCTCGGAGAAAAATGACGACAACGAAAATTCCATGCAAAACCGCAAGGAACAAAAACGTCGTGAGGCCGAACTACGCCAACAAACCGCGCCTCTTCGTAAACAAATCTCTCAATTGGAGGAAAAAATGAGTAAACATTCCTCCAAACTTGCGGAGATTGAAAACCAATTGGCAGATTCCGAACTATACAGCGCGGAAAATAAAGAAAAATTGACCGCACTTTTGGCACAGCAAGTAGAGATGAAAAAAGCCTTGGAAGAAGTCGAAATGGATTGGTTAGCGGCCCAGGAAGAATTGGAAGCAATGCTACAAGCATAGGGACAGCGTATGACTCAAAGTCTTTTCCAACACACAAAACACGAAGAATACTGCCCACAATGCGGCGCACCTTTGCAAATGAAACAGGGTAAAAAGGGGCTGTTTTTAGGTTGTACCGCATATCCCGCCTGTGATTATTTGCGTCCACTAAATAGGGTGGAACATAAGGTGTTGAAAGAGCTTGATGAAACCTGCCCACAATGTGGCAATCCACTCCAACTCAAACAAGGTGCCTTTGGCATGTTCATCGGTTGCAGCCATTATCCCGATTGTGATTTTGTGGTGCATGAGCAACAGGATGATGAACAATCCATTGACTGTCCGGAATGCCATAAAGGACATTTGGTTGCCCGTCGCGGACGACAAGGAAAAATCTTTTATGGTTGCGATAACTTTCCCCATTGCAAATTTTCCTTACCAGCAAAACCCTATGCCATGCCTTGTCCACAATGCCATTTTCCACTTGCGCTATTAAAAAGTGAAAATGCCGAACAGCAAGTCTGGCAATGCGCGAATAAAGGCTGTCGACATATTTTTGAGAACGAAAAATGAATGTACAACAAATTGCCGCCCGTTTAATGCAAGACGAAGTCGTTGCCTATCCTACTGAGGCGGTATTCGGTCTCGGCTGTAATCCGCTAAGTGAAAGTGCGGTCAGAAAATTGCTTGATTTAAAACAGCGTCCGATTGAAAAAGGCCTTATTTTAGTCGCGCCGAGCTTGCATTTTTTGCAGCCTTTTGTTGATTTTTCCCGTTTGTCTAACGAACAGCTTGCACGCTTACAGGCACAATATGAACATCCAATCACCTGGGTGGTGCCGGCAAAGGCAGAAGTCCCACATTTTCTGACGGGGCAATTTGATAGCATTGCGGTGCGTTTATGTACTCATCCTGCCGTCAAAGCTTTATGCGAAACAACAGGCTTCGCTCTCACCTCGACCAGTGCGAACTTAACCGGTTTATCACCTTGCCGTAGCGCAGATGCTGTGCGTTCCCAATTTGGGGCTGATTTCCCTGTGCTTGATGAAGCTGTTGGTCAAGCACAAAATCCATCGGAAATTCGTGATTTGCTCACAAACCAACTTTTCAGACAAGGATAAAACATGCAGCACTATGCCGTTTGGGGCAATCCGATAGCCCAAAGTAAATCCCCGTTGATTCATAGCTTATTTGCCAAGCAAACCCAGCAAACGATGGAATATGTTGCCAAATTAGGTGACCTTGAGGATTTTGAGCAGCAATTGCAGGCCTTTTTTGCTGAAGGGGCACAAGGTTGCAATATCACCGCACCATTTAAAGAGCGCGCCTATGCGCTCGCCGAAGAACATAGCGAACGGGCGAAACTGGCAGAAGCCTGCAACACACTAAAAAAATTATCTAACGGTAAACTCTATGCGGACAATACCGATGGCATTGGTTTAGTGACGGATTTACAACGCTTAGGTTGGATTCAGCCACAACAACGCATTTTAATTTTAGGTGCCGGCGGGGCAACCAAAGGAGTATTACTGCCTTTATTGGAAGCACAACAGCAGATTGTCTTGGCTAACCGTACCCTAGAAAAAGCGCAACAACTGGCAGATAAGTTCAAGCCTTACGGCACAATTGAAGCTGTCGCGATGGATGCGATCCCCGTACAAACCTATGACTTGGTGATCAATGCAACTTCGGCAGGATTAAGTGGGTATACCGCCGCTGTTGATGGATCAATCTTATCGTTGTCCCGCGCCTGTTATGACATGCAATATGCCAAAGGTAGTGACACGCCTTTTATTGCCTACTGCAAATCCTTAGGTCTGAATAATGTCAGCGATGGTTTTGGTATGTTGGTGGCGCAAGCGGCTCATTCATTCCATTTGTGGCGCGGGGTGATGCCTGATTTTATCGCAATCTATGAACAACTCAAAAAGGATATGGCATGAGTACAAGATGCCCTTGGGTGGGCGAACTTCCGATTTATATCGACTACCACGATAAAGAATGGGGTAAGCCACAATTTGACAGTCAAAAGCTGTTTGAGAAAATCTGTTTAGAAGGGCAACAGGCGGGGCTTTCCTGGATTACTGTATTGAAAAAACGTGAAGCCTATCGGGCTGCATTCCATCAATTTGATCCTGCCAAAATCGCGCAAATGACCGAACAAGATATTGATCGCTGTATGGAAAATGTCGGACTTATTCGCCATCGGGCAAAACTGGAAGCCATCGTGAAAAATGCCAAAGCCTATTTAGCTATGGAAAAGTGTGGTGAAAATTTCAGTGATTTTGTGTGGTCGTTCGTGAATCATCAACCGATTATCAATGATGTACCCGATATTTCTGTGGTACCCGCCAGAACTGAAACCTCAAAAGCAATGTCAAAAGCGTTGAAAAAGCGTGGTTTTGTTTTTGTTGGGGAAACGACATGCTATGCCTTTATGCAATCGGTGGGATTAGTCAACGACCATACAAATAACTGTTGTTGTAAATGATGTTCCAGTATAATCCCCCTAATTTCATCTGAATAAGAGCTGAATTATGAATAAAAAATATACCTTAATTTCAATCTCAATTCTGACCGCACTTTATAGTCAACAAAGTTTGGCAGATCTGCATGCTCAATGTTTACTTGGTGTGCCTCATTTTACTGGTGAGGTCGTGAAAGGAGATGTCAATAATTTGCCGGTTTATATTGAAGCAGATAAAGCAGAGATTAATCAGCCAACTCAAGCGATTTATCAAGGCAATGTGGATTTGAAACAAGGAAACCGCCATTTAGTTGGTAATTCAGTTGAAGTTAAACAAACAGGTGAAGGCAAACAAGTTCAACGTTGGGCTTATTTACGTGGTGGATTTGATTATAAAGACAACCAAATCAATCTATTAGGTAATGATGCGAGTTTTAATTTAGATAGCAAAAATGGTAATGTAACCGATGCAGACTACCAACTTGTAGGACGTCAAGGCCGCGGTAAAGCACAAGAAATTGAGTTAGGTGATGATTACCGCTTAATGAAAAACGCGACATTTACCTCTTGTTTACCCGATGATAATGCTTGGGCGGTAGATGCCTCTGAGATTCGTCAGCACATCAAAGAAGAATATGCCGAATTTTGGCATGCGCGTTTTAAAGTATTAGGTGTGCCGGTATTCTATACCCCTTATCTGCAATTACCGATTGGTGATCGTCGTCGTTCAGGTTTATTAATGCCAACAGTCGGTCACTCTAGTCGAGATGGTTATTGGTATAAACAACCGATTTATTGGAATATTGCACCAAATTACGATGTGACGATTGCACCAAAATATATGTCACGCCGTGGCTGGCAATTAAATAGTGAGTTTCGTTATTTAACACCGGTTGGTGAAGGTAAACTTGCAGGCGAATATTTGGGGCGTGATCGCTACGATGAATACATCAGTGATAACCGTAAACGTCATTTATTCTATTGGAATCACAGTTCTTCTTTTCTTGAAAACTGGCGTTTAAACGTTGATTACACCAAAGTCAGTGATAAACAATATTTCACCGATTTTGATTCTGATTATGGTGACAGTACTGATGGTTATGCGAATCAATATGCACGTATTGCGTACTATCAACCAAACTATAATGTAGCCATTTCCGCACGTCAGTTCCAAATCTTTGACGAAGTGGATATCGGTCCTTACCGAGCCATGCCACAAATCGATTTCAATTATTATAGAAATGATTTAGCAAATGGTTGGTTAGATTTTAAATTATTCTCACAAGCCGCACGTTTTGATAATGACAGCGCATTAATGCCAACGGCTTGGCGTTTCCATACTGAGCCGAGTTTGACGACAGTAATGTCAAATAAATACGGAAACTTGAACATTGAAACCAAACTTTATGCAACGCATTATAATCAGAAGAAAGGGTCTTCTTCTGCGGCGGAAGAAGTGCAAAAATCGGTGAATCGTGTATTACCGCAATTAAAAGTGGATTTGCAAACTGTTTTAGCCACCAACAAAACTTTATTTGATGGCTATACACAAACACTGGAACCACACGCACAATACTTATATCGACCATATAAGGATCAAAGCAATATTGGCTCTAAGTTAGTTAATGACTATCTTGGCTTTGGTTATGATTCTGCTTTAGTTCAGCAAGATTATTATTCATTATTCCGCGATCGTCGTTATAGTGGTTTAGACCGTATTTCATCTGCTAACCAGATAACGCTTGGTGGTACAACTCGTCTTTATGATAAAAATGCCGATGAGCGTTTTAACTTCTCTGCAGGGCAAATTTATTATTTAACCGCCTCCAGAATTGATGATAATCCAAGTAATCGTACACCAAAATCCTCTTCTTCTTGGGCGTTGGAATCTAACTGGAAAATTAGTAATAAATGGAATTGGCGCGGTAGCTACCAATATGATACGTTGCTAGATAAAGCATCATTAGCAAATAGCAGTTTAGAATTTAATCCGATGAAGAACAATCTGATTCAGTTAAATTATCGTTACGCAAGTAAAGAGTATATCAACCAAAACTTGGGAGCTTCCGCAAACCGTTACCAACAAGATATTAAACAGGTCGGTGTCGTAGCAGCATGGGAAGTCTCGGATAACTGGGCGCTTGTCGGAAAATACTATCAAGACATTGCGTTGAAAAAGCCAGTTGAGCAATATGTGGGTGTTCAATATAACTCGTGTTGTTGGTCTGTTGGCGTAGGAGCAAGACGTTATGTAACGAGTCGACAAAATCAACGTGACGATCAAGTGATTTATGACAACAGCATTGGTGTCACCTTTGAATTACGCGGCTTGGGTGAAAATGACCACCAAAGTGGTATCGAAGACATGCTGAAGAAAGGTAAACTGCCTTATATTCAAGCATTTAGCTTATAGTTAAATGAATAAAGGCTACCGAAAGGTAGCCTTTTTGTTTATAGGTGCGGTTAAAAAAGATGACGATTTTTGACCGCACTTTGCTTATTTTTTTCGTTTTGCTCGAGGATGGGCTTGATCATACACTTCCGCAAGATGTTGGAAATTTAAATGCGTATAAATTTGCGTGGTGGATAAATTACTGTGCCCTAAAAGTTCTTGAACGGCACGCAAATCTGAACTCGCTTCCAACATGTGAGTGGCAAACGAGTGACGCAGTTTATGCGGATTGAGATGGCTGTTTAATCCTTGTCGAATGCCCCAGGTTTCCATTCGTTTTTGAATAGAGCGATGAGTAAGGCGATTTCCCTGTTGGCTAACAAAAAGGGCGTCATCCTTTGGATTAAATAAAGGGCGTACTTTTAACCATTGCTGAATTGCATGAGAAGCATAGCGTCCAAAAGGCACAATACGTTCTTTGTTTCCTTTACCAATCACTCTGACTTCACGTACACGCGTGTTAATGCTATTAAGGTTTAATCCTTGTAATTCAGATAAGCGAAGCCCTGAGCTATACATCAATTCCATCATCGCACGATCACGCAAATCAATCGGATCTTTGCTGTCATTTGAAAGTAATTTTTGGACCTGTTCAGCATCAATATTTTTCGGTAAATGCTTGCCTTGTTTCGGCGCTGAGATGCCTGTTGCTGGATTCACTTTCATTTGCCCTTGTTGCACAAGATAGCTGAAAAACTGACGAAGGGCAGACAAACGTAATGCCAAGCTCTTTTCTTTTAAACCTTGCTTTCGACTTTCCGCCAAAATAAGACGAACCACACTTGGATTCACTTGCTGCCAGTGTTGAATGCCTTTTTCTGCTAGAATCGCTAAAATCGCATCCAGTTGATGTTGATAATTGGTGAGAGTATGTGGGCTTACTTGTCGTTCAATTCGCAAGTAATCCCAATATTGATTGAGGAGTGTATGCATTAGAGAGTTAATTCAAACAAACTTTTTTTCGTGTTTAGCTTAAATCCTTCGCGTTCTAAAATGTTCTGTTGCGCTTGGCTTAATTCCGCTACTAAACGGTTAGATTGTGTATAACGGACAAACTCTTTTGCTTTAGAAATAAGGGCTGCATAAATCTCGGCTTGATGTTTATCTTCTTTGACAAAAATATCGGTTAATTGCCAATAGCGTTGTAATTGCAAAGAGGATAAGCGAGGATAAAGTTGAACAAAACCAATCGCTTGTGCATTTTCGTTTACGGCAACAAAAAACATGCTTTCATTAAAACGTATACGATTTGTTAGAAAGGTTAAAGTGCGGTCAGGATTTTCACTCATTCCGTTGGCAAGTCGATAGGCTTCAAAGAGTGGAGCAAGCACGTCTATATTCCATTGTTCGGCTTTGAAAATTTTCATTGTTACCAGACCTATTTTCCGTTTATTTATAAAATTGTTTATTTTTTATCGGTTCCGTACAGTAGATTGTAGCTTTTTAGCACAAAATAATCATCATTTACCCAAAAAAATTTTCAAAATGTGATTTTGCACAAAGAAATCTGCCCAAAGTTTGGTATAGTAAACACACTTTTTATTTATTCAATATGGAGAAACAAAAATGGCACGTCGTCCTTTAGTGATGGGTAACTGGAAATTAAACGGTTCCAAAGCGTTCACCAAAGAATTAATCGAAGGATTAAAAGCAGAATTACATGATGTAACAGGTTGTGATGTGGCAATTGCCCCACCAGTTATGTATTTAGGTACGGCTGAAGCGGCACTTTCCGGTTGTGGTTGCAGCTGTGGCGGTAAAAGTGTGATTCAGTTAGGTGCACAAAACGTAGATATCAATGTGAAAGGTGCATTTACCGGTGATATTTCTAGCGAAATGTTAAAAGATTTTGGTGCAAAATACATCATTATCGGTCACTCTGAGCGTCGTACTTACCACAAAGAAAGCGATGAATTCGTAGCGAAAAAATTTGGTGTATTAAAAGAAGCAGGTTTAGTACCAGTATTATGTATTGGTGAAACTGAAGCTGAAAACGAAGCGGGCAAAACTGAAGAAGTATGTGCGCGTCAAATTGATGCAGTCATCAATGCATTAGGTGTAGAAGCATTTAATGGTGCAGTGATTGCTTACGAACCAATTTGGGCAATCGGCACGGGCAAATCAGCAACTCCAGCGCAAGCACAAGCTGTTCACGCATTTATCCGTGGCCACATCGCAGCAAAATCACAAGCTGTAGCAGATCAAGTGATCATTCAATACGGTGGTTCAGTAAATGATGCTAACGCAGCAGAATTATTCACTCAACCGGATATCGATGGTGCATTAGTGGGCGGTGCTTCACTTAAAGCGCCTGCATTTGCAGTAATTGTGAAAGCAGCGGAAGCAGCGAAAAACTAATTTTTCTTGCTTTAAAAGAAATAAAAAGTGCGGTCAAAATTGACCGCACTTTTTTATATTCTAAATTTGACCTATCGACCATTTCGCTCAAAGAACAAGACAGTTGCCGCAACGCGTGAATGCACGTTGAGTTTACGAAGTAAGTTACGAATATGCACTTTAACCGTTTCTTCAGAAATAAAAAGCTGGCCTGCAATTTGTTTATTCGATAAACCTGTTGCGATTAAACGTAATACATCCATTTCACGATCAGTGAGTGAATCCATTGGATCAACGGTATGTTTGCGTTCTAAAAGAAGATTTTTAATTGAATCACTTAAAATCACTTCACCTTGTGCAATACGTTTAATTTGCTCAAGTAACACATCAGGTTCAGTGTCTTTTAATAAATAGCCATCTGCGCCAGAATCAATCAAAGTGAAAATATCATTTTTCGCATCAGATACGGTTAAGATCAAAATTCGTGCATCAACACCTTCTGCACGCAATCCTTTAAGGGTATCTAAACCAGAAAGACCTTTCATATTAAGATCTAAAATAATTAAATCCGGGGATTCTTGAATCGCAATGGAAATGCCTTCTGTACCGCTTCCTACATCAGCGACAACTTCAAAATTCTCTTCTAATTCAACTAATTGTTTGATACCACGACGCATTAATGGATGGTCGTCGATAATTAATACTTTTAACTTTTCTTGCATAATATTCTCCAAGAGATAAGCGGACACCATTCTATTGCCTGAAGGCAAAACATCCACTGCCTTAGATTACTTTTCAATAGATTTTTGACCGTGGGATTCTATCGGGATTTTGCCCATCTTCCAATGCATATTTACAGATAAACTTGATTTATCTCAAACAATGCTTGTTTTGATTTAGCTATTCGCAAGTCCTTTTGCTTTTAAATTTGAACGGCATAATACGCATGCCGCTTTCAGTTGAGTGCAATTGATAAAATTGCGGATAATTAAAATTCCGTTGCACCATTTTATACGGATTTTCACAATCATTTGAACCAAGCGATTGATAAATACGATTTATTTCGCGTACTTTATCATCTTTTGAACCTTCACATTGACGATAAATTTCAAGACGATTCTTCTCATCTAACAAATAAACGTTAAAGCTATTATCGGCATTATCTTCAAAGAAGAATTGTAAAAAACCTTCACTGGCAAACAAATCAATTTCAGGTGGATACCGACGTGCTTCTGGGATAATCTCTTTCTCTTCCAACTGGGTTGGTAAAACGTCTTCAAAATTGTCCGCACTTTCTTTTCCGCCTTCAATAGGTTGCAAACTGATCCCTTTTTCTTCAAAGAAGAATTGCCAGTTTTTCCCTGCTACACGCAGACGAGAATGGGTTGTTGGGCGACTATCCCCTAATTGAATGCTGATACAACGGTTTACGAGTACACTCACCAAGTTTCGCAATGTGCGGTTGTAATGTTTACTGTAACAGAAAACCTGCACAGAACGAGGCTGATTCACCCCTTGATCAATTTTATTAGAAAGCACTTTTAAGGCAAGCAAAATCGCATTTTGTCCTTCAAAATGTAAGGTTCGAATTTCATTCCACACATTACGGTAAGTGAAATCAATGCTTCCTACCAAACTCTGTTCTAACTGACCAAAACTGAATAAATCACTTGGCGAAATATTGGATTTAAGCTCTTCGACTTGTGCGGTTGGGTCATTCACCAAATTCACCGCAATAAACAAATCACGGATTTCGCACTGCGAAGAAAGTGCCTCATTTGTCGGAACTTGGCTATTTGTATGCGGAAAAAACAACCGCAAATCAGCCACAAAATTACGTAAAGTAAGTTGGTCGATATTTTGGCTGATTAAGTGCAAATGGGTTTCAGCCGTCAACAAGCGATTAAAATAAGCCCACGCAACCACTTTATTTAAACTTTCGCCATATTCAATCACGCGTTCTTTCGAGAACATAATGTGGTGCGGCGGCTGATTTACCATATACCACCCATCTTTAAAGCGCTTATTGCCGTGAACTTCGATGAACGTGAGGTGTTCTTCTGTTAAGTTATAGGAAATTTGTGAATTTAGTAACGTAATTTTACCCGGCAATTCTTCAAAGGCAGTATAAAGTTTGCGAGAAAGCACCGTGATATCTTGTGGAATTACGCTAGAGTTAATTTTATGTTTACGCGCAAAATCCACTAGATTTCGATAACTCATCATCAAGAAATTCACCAAATTATTGTGACTTTCTTTCACCCGTTTAATTTTCCAATTTGGACGCTGATCTAATTCTTCAATACGTTCTTTTGACCAACCCCATTCTTGGGCCATCATTTTCATATAAGAAATACGCCAGTTTGAGGCGTGATATAACGCAAAGTCTTCTGTGGCTTTCACATAAAAACAAGAACGTACAAAATCAAGACGCTTAAATTCTGAATGTGCGGTCAAATATTGGCTAATTCTCTCTAAAATCGCAATATAAGGATCGAAATGATGTATAGCCGTACTGTGACCAGAAAGCAAATCCTCTTTAAATTGGCGAGCAATTAACTGGGCATTTGGGTATTCTTGGGCATAGGTTTCCAACAACAAGATTTTCATCACCGATTTATAAGGAGAATCAATACCTTTATAAAGTTGCCATAAGCTTGCACCAAAATATTCGCTTGCAGAGAATTGCCCTAATCCGCCAAAATCAACCCAATCATTTAAATTAAGCTCACCAGCCGCGACTAAACGCGCAACTTCGGCCTCATATTGCTTTTCATCTTCCACCCACAAGTGCAGCCACAACAATGGTTTACCCGCAAGGCGTACAGCGGAGCGATAAAATTCTTCCAGTAACAGCATATATTGGGCAGAACCACTGTTTTCTTTAGTTAGTGGATCGGAATAACGTTCGTTACGGAAACGTTGTTGTGTCATCAAATAGAAATGCATTTCCACATGATATGTGGATGCCCATTGGCTAATTTTCTTCGTTTTTTCCGCTAAGCGCTGCTGTTCTTGTTCAGATAAATCATCTTGATGGCAGATCCAAATATCCAAATCCGAAGCTGAAGTTTGGCTAATGGAGCCAAAACTCCCCATCACATAAATACCTAAGATCGGTGTGAAAACAGCATCAGAATTGACCGCACTTTGCACATCTTCGACAAGTTCGGGATGTTCTTTTGAGAGAAAATTTTGCTGATAATTGGAAAGGATAAAATCGGCAATGCCTGTAGGGGCATCTTCCACATAACCCGGCAGAGCTGGATGATTAAGATGCAACAACAGCGGCACCAAAGAGACGATGTGTCGGAATGCATCACCAGAGCCCAATAATGCACGATCAAAACGACGTTTATCTAGAGTTTCGATACATTTTCGGGCTTGAGTGAGATCGTATTTCAAGGCTTCCTACCTATGACCATATAACTGATATTACTGTACCACTTAGCTCATCAGAAATCAAAAATTTAAATGATCTGACTTTTTGCCCTAAAAATGGTAGCATAGACCATATTTCTATTTAAAATCAGCGGTATTTATGGCAGCACTTAAAACCTTAAAAATTGCGACCCGTCAAAGCCCTTTAGCGCTTTGGCAGGCGAATTTTGTAAAAGATCAATTAGAAAAATTCCACCCAACACTTTCTGTTGAATTAGTTCCGATGGTGACGAAAGGCGATGTAATCTTAGATTCCCCTTTGGCTAAAATTGGTGGAAAAGGCTTATTTGTTAAAGAGTTAGAAAACGCTTTACTTGAAAAACGTGCTGATATTGCCGTCCATTCAATGAAAGATGTGCCAATGGAATTTCCAGAAGGTTTAGGGTTAAGTGTGATCTGTAAACGTGAGGATCCGCGCGATGCTTTCGTGTCTAATACATACCGTTCATTAGATGAATTACCACAAGGTGCCATCGTTGGAACATCAAGCTTGCGTCGTCAATGCCAATTAAAACAATTACGCCCTGATCTTGATATCCGCTCCTTACGCGGCAATGTGGGAACCCGATTAAGTAAATTAGACAATAGCGAATACGATGCCATTATTTTAGCCTCAGCTGGCTTAATTCGTTTAGGGCTAGCGGAACGTATTGCCTCGTTTATTGAAGTGGAACAGTCGTTACCGGCTGCCGGACAAGGCGCGGTAGGCATTGAGTGCCGTGTTGATGATGAAGAAGTAAAAGCATTACTTGCTCCACTTTCAGATGCCACCACGACGACTTGTGTTTTGGCTGAGCGTGCAATGAATACTCGCTTACAAGGTGGCTGCCAAGTGCCAATCGGTGGCTATGCCATTGAGCAAAATGGCGAAATTTTCTTGCGTGCACTCGTCGGCGAAGCTGATGGCTCTGCGATTATTCGCGCGGAAGGTAAAAGTGCGGTTGAAAATGCCGAAGCATTAGGCGTGACCATTGCTGAACAGCTTCTAGCACAAGGCGCAGATAAGATTCTGACGAAGATTTACTCAGCATAGGAAATCACCATGGCCGTACTAGTCACTCGCCCAGATGAACGAGGAAAAGCCCTCGTTGATCAGCTGAATCAAGCCGGTGTGGTTGCCTTGCATTTGCCTTTGCTTTCTATTGAGGCGGGTGCTGAGTTGGCACAATTACCAACGAAACTTAATCAGCTAAAAAGTGGTGATTATGTGTTTTTGGTATCCAAAAGTGCGGTCGATTTTGCGGATAAAACCCTGAAAGATATTGGCTTTAGCTGGCGTCAAGATTTACAATACTTTACAGTTGGACATAGAACGGCACAGCATTTTTCCTGTCAAACTGAATGTACTGTTCGTTATCCAATCACGTCGGAAAATACTGAAGGCGTACTAAATTTACCGCAAATGGCAGAATTAACAGATAAAAACTTGTTAATTTTACGCGGCAACGGTGGACGAGAATTATTACGCGAACAGACCACACTACGCGGCGCAACTGTTGAGACAGTCGAATGTTACCAACGCACGCCGATTAGTTATAATAACGAAGAGCAAACCAGTATTTGTATTCGTTCTGGCGTGCAAACCCTTGTGGTAACAAGCCTTGAAATTTTGCAGGCGTTAATCGAATTTGTACCTGAAAATGAACAAAATTGGCTAAAAAATTGCTGTTTAGTCACGGTAAGTCAACGCATTGCGGATGTTGCAATACAACAAGGTTGGCATAATGTGGTGGTTTCCGCCGGTGCGGACAATCAAAGTTTACTTAATACCTTACTTCTTAATGAAGTAACTCCCCTTTCTCACTAAGGAAAAGATATGGCGAAAGAGAAATTAACCCCTGAAACGACAGATGAAATCCAAGAAACAGATGCAGTGGAAATTCAAACTGAAGATCGCGAGCCTGTTGCGCCACGTACACAAACCGTTGTGAAGAAAAGTGGTACTGGATTAAGTTTATTGGCTATTCTCATTGCACTTGGCGTGGGTGGTGCAGGTTATTATTTTGGCCAACAAAAAGTGGATGAATTCCAACAAAAATTGACCGCACTTGAAGCTCAAATCAATAATAAAACGGTGGTTTCAGCACCTGCTCAAGAAGTAAAATTTGATACTACACAGCTTGCTCAATTAGAGTCTGCGAATAAAGCAACGCAAAACAAAATTGCGCAAGTAGAAGAGCTAATCAATGCCAAATCACATGAGTTAGTTGGCTTACAATCACAAATCAATAAAGTGAGCGCTCAAGCTAATGCTCAACAACCTACTGATTGGTTATTCTCAGAAGCGGATTTCTTGCTCAACAATGCATTGCGTAAATTAGTGTTAGATAATGACGTGGATACAGCGGTTTCACTCTTAAAACTCGCTGATGAAACTCTTGCTAAAGTGAATAATTCACAATCTGCGGCTATTCGTAGCGCTATCAATCAAGATCTGAAACAACTTCTCTCCGTAGCTGGCGTTGATCAAAATGCGGTGATGCAAAAATTATCGCAATTAGCTAATACGGTTGATGAGTTACCTGTGTTAGATGTGAATTTTGGTGATGATCAAAATGCAACAAAATTATCAGATTCTCTGTCTGACTGGGCGGAAAACGCAGAAAAAAGTGCGACTTCCTTCTTGAATCACTTTATCCGTATTTCACCGAAACATGGTGCGGATCGCAAAGAATTATTGGCGCCAAACCAAGATATCTACTTGCGTGAAAATATTCGTTTACGCTTACAATTAGCGATTATGGCAGTGCCTCGTCAGCAAAATGAACTTTATAAACAATCTTTAGAAGCCGTTGCATCTTGGATTCGTAGCTATTTTGATACCAATGCTGAAGTGACTCAAAGTTTCTTAAAATCAGTGGATGAATTATCTGAAGTATCCATCTATGTGGATGTGCCAAGCCAATTACAAAGCTTAAGCATGCTTGATAAATACTTAAATCGTACACCTTTAGATGTGCAGAAAGTGGAAATTGAAGCAGAAAAAGCGGTTGATAATTCACCAAGAAAAGAAGACGTAAAACCGGCAACTGAAGCGAAAGCGGAAGAGCCAAAAGCTGAAGAAAAACCCGCTGAAGCACCAGCTGTACAACCGGCAACTGAACCCCAACAATAAGGATAGATAATGTTTAGAGTTCTCTTTTTAATGATCGCCTTACTTGCCGGATTAATTGCAGGGCCTTACCTATCCGGTCAGCAAGGTTATGTCAGAGTTGAAACGGCAAACACCGTATATGAAATGTCACTCACCACATTAGTGATTCTCTTTGTGGTCACGCTTGCAGTGATTTATTCGTTAGAGTGGTTGGTGACCCGTTTCTTCCGTTTAAGTAGCAATACCTATAACTGGTTCTCTCGCCGTAAACGTGTGAAAGCACAGCGTCAAACCCTTGAAGGCTTGATGAAGATGAATGAAGGCGATTATGCCAAAGCAGAAAAACTGATTGGTAAAAATGCGAAACATTCTGCAGAGCCAGTATTAAATCTGATTAAAGCGGCTGAAGCTGCACAGCAACGCGGTGATGAATTCAGCGCAAACCGTTATTTAATTGAGGCGACTGAACTTGCAGGTTCAGATAACCTAGTTGTCGAAATTGCTCGCACCCGTATTTTATTACAACAAAATAAATTACCGGCTGCGCGCAGTTCCGTTGACAGTTTGCTTGAAATGTCAGATCGCAACAAAGAAGTATTAAAACTTGCTGCTGAAATTTATAGCCGCTCCAAAGCTTATCAAGCTTTAGATGAAATCTTAGATTTAATCGAAGGTTCAGGCTTATTCTCAGCAGAAGAATTTAAAGCGCTTCAACAAGAAACAGAAAATGGCTTGTTAGATGAAAAAATGAATGAAGAAGGCGTTGAAGGTCTGCTTGCATGGTGGGAAGCTCAACCACGCCGTCGTCGCAATGACTTAGAGTTAAAAACAGCTTTAATTCAGCGTTTAATTGATTGTAACGATCATGAGTCAGCTTATGAATTCACGCTTGAAATCATGAAAAAATTGGGTGATAACACCCCAATTAGTCCTGAACTTTGCACGCAAATCACTCGTTTACAAGCAGAAGATAACAGCAAACTGCTCAAACTAGTGGAAAAACGTGCAAAACGTGCGGATGAAAGCCAACGTTGTTGTCTCAATCGTGCATTAGGCTATCTTTATGTGCGTAATAATGACTTCGCTAAAGCAGCAGAAGCATTTAAAGAAGTTACTGCTTGCCCAACCCAGCTCCAACCAAATGATGTCATGATGGCCTCTTATGTGTTCGAACAAGCTGGCGACAAAGTGGCAGCGGAAAAAATTCGTCAGGACAGTTTAAAATCAGCCATGTCTATTCAAGACAAACCGGCTGAAATACAAAATGAACCAAAAACAGAAGAAGAACCAACCGCACTTATTGCGAAACGTGATTAAAATAAACAACGACGGGGCTGAATAAAGCCCCGTTTTTTAATTCCCCACCGCCACTTATTTTATTTAAAACCCATTTCTTATTACATTTCTTTATAAGTAATAAATTTCCATTCTTTTCTCACCGATTAAAAATTTTTTACTATATCGCCACACAAACGATTAAATCATGAAAAATGAATTGGGATTATATTTTAAGTGTCACACCACGTTTTATTCATGCCACGCTGATGACGCTTCATCTCGCCTTTTGGGGCATTTTATTGTCGCTGGTGATTGGTGTGATTTGTGCGGTGATTACCACCTACAAAGTCAAATCATTAACTTGGCTAGTAAAAGGCTATATTGAGCTTTCTCGTAATACGCCTTTATTAATTCAAGTATTTTTTCTCTATTTTGGGCTGTCTAAAATTGGCCTGAAATTAGATGGTTTTACTTGCGGCATTATCGGCCTGGCATTTTTAGGTGGAAGCTATATGGCAGAAGCCTTTCGTGGTGGTTTGGAAGCGGTATCAAAAGGACAAATTGAATCAGCCTTAAGTATCGGCCTAACTCCTTATCAAGCTTTTCGCTATGTCATTTTCCCACAAGCCTTTGCGATTGCTACCCCTGCAATTGGCGCAAATTGTTTGTTCTTAATGAAAGAAACCTCAGTGATCAGCGCTGTCGCCGTCGCTGAACTCATGTTTGTAGCGAAAGAAGTCATCGGGCTCGATTACAAAACCAATGAGGCCTTATTTTTATTAGTGGTGTTTTATTTGATCATTCTCTTACCGATGTCTCTGTTCATCGGTCATTTAGAACGCCGTACTCGGAGAGCAAAATATGGGGCTTGAGTTATTATTCCAAGGTAGCAACATTGAACGCTTGCTCAACGGTTTATGGGTGACGGCTGAGATTGCGTTTGTTTCTGTCTTCTTCGCTTGTATTTTAGGTGTGATTTTTGGCGTAATCATGACGAGCAGAAACCCAATTATCAATACCATTTGCCGCTTTTATTTAGAATTTGTACGCATCATTCCATTATTAGCGTTACTTTTTCTCGCTTATTTCGGTTTAGCAAAGTGGTTTGATATTCACTTAGATGGCATCTCTGTATGTATTTTGGTGTTTATTTTCTGGGGAACGGCAGAAATGGGGGATTTAGTGCGTGGCGCATTAACTTCCATTGAAAAACATCAAGTGGAATCAGCCTACGCTTTAGGTTTAACGCCGTTTCAAACCTTTGTGTATATTTTACTGCCACAAAGTTTAAAACGTGTGACACCAAGTGCTATTAACCTCTTTACCCGCATGGTAAAAACCAGTTCTTTAGCGATGTTAATCGGTGTAGTAGAAGTCATTAAAGTCGGTCAACAAATTATCGAGCATTCATTATTTAGTAATCAATCGGCGGCGCTTTGGATTTACGGTGTCATCTTCGGCTTATATTTTGTGATTTGTTACCCGCTATCCTTATTTTCCCGTTATTTAGAAACCCGTTGGGAAAGTTAATTGTAATTAGGAAAACACATGGCGTTATTAGAAATTAAAAACCTCGTCAAAAATTACGGTGATGTAGAAGCCCTCAAAGGCATCAATCTTTCTATAGAGAAAGGCGAAGTGGTCGTTATTTTAGGTCCATCAGGTTGTGGTAAAAGTACTTTTTTACGCTGCCTAAATGGACTAGAAGAAATAAAGCACGGTCAGATTTTGCTGCAAAATGCAGGCGAATTAGGCAAAGACATTCCTTGGGTCAAAGCGCGTCAACGCATTGGGATGGTATTCCAAAGTTATGAACTCTTCGCTCATTTATCAGTGATTGACAATATTTTACTCGGCCCTTTAAAAGTACAAAAACGCGATCGTGCAGAAGCTGAAAAACAAGCCGATGAGTTACTTAAACGCGTAGGTTTATATGACCGAAAAAATGCCTATCCACGTGAACTATCCGGTGGACAAAAACAGCGAATTGCCATTGTACGTTCACTTTGCATGAACCCTGAAATTATTCTGTTCGATGAAGTGACCGCAGCCCTTGACCCTGAAATGGTACGTGAAGTACTTGATGTGATCTTAGGTCTTGCCAAAGATGGCATGACGATGCTCATCGTTACCCATGAAATGAATTTTGCCCGTCAAGTGGCTAATCGCATCGTGTTTATGGATAAAGGGCAAATTATTGAACAAGCAAAACCGGAAGATTTCTTCACGAATCCAACCACGGATCGTGCGAAAACATTCTTAAATATCTTAAATTATGAACCGAGAGGGACAAACTATGAAGAAAACATTTAAAACATTGACCGCACTTTTCGCTACTGCCACCTTAGCATTTGGCTTAACCGCATGTAATGATAAAGAACCCGCTAAAGACGGGGCAAAAACAGTTTCAAGCCTTGAGCAAATACAAAAAGATGGCAAAGTGCGCATTGGTGTATTTAGCGATAAACCACCATTTGGTTATGTAGATGCGCAAGGCAAAAGCCAAGGCTTTGATGTTGAAATTGGTAAAGCGATCGGTAAAGATTTATTAGGTGATGAAAACAAAGTGGAATTTGTTTTAGTGGATGCCGCAAACCGTGCTGAATACTTACTTTCTAAGAAAGTTGATATTATTCTCGCCAACTTTACTGTAACCCCAGCACGTAAAGAAGTGGTGGATTTTGCGAATCCATACATGAAAGTAGCACTCGGTGTCGTCTCAAAAGATGGTTCTGTGATTACTGACCTTGAACAATTAAAAGGCAAAACTTTAATCGTAGATAAAGGTACTACTGCTGATATTTTCTTCACCAAAAACTATCCAGATGTGAAGTTATTAAAATTCGAACAAAATACAGAAACCTTTGAAGCCTTACGTGATGGTCGTGGTGATGCATTATCTAATGACAATACCTTCTTATTCGCTTGGGCAAAACAAAATCCAGGTTATACCGTAGGCGTAAAAAACTTTGGTGATCAAGATGTTATTGCACCAGCTGTTCGCAAAGATGCACCTGAATTGTTAAATTGGTTAAACAACGAAATCCAAACCTTAGGCAAAGATGGTCGTTTAAAACAAGCTTACGAAAAAACCTTATTGCCAGTTTATGGTGATACTGTCAGCGAAAGCGATATCGTGGTTGAATATAAATAATTCTCCCACATTCACTTCTCCTTTAGTCCAACTCAAGGAGAAGTGAAAACTTACTAAGTTTTGACCGCACTTCCAATTTTAAATGCGAAATATGTTTTTTCTAGATATATGCCTATTTTACCCTTCAACAGCATTTCTTGTATTATCACTTTATAACATCTAAACTTGATAATAATTCTTATTTATGGTAATGTTCTGATGTTTTATTCAGACAGGAGTTTATATGCAAAAAAAATCAACAATTCGTTTAATTTTGGCCGTTCTATTACTGACTTTTGGTATCACTACTCAAGCAGAAATAAAAACAATCAAAGATGTATTAGGACGAGAAGTTAACGTTGATGTGCCCGTAAAAAATGCCGTGTTAGGCTTTTACTATCCTGATTACATTGCTGTTACGGGTGTTGAAAATTTTAAATATGTTAAAGGTATCTCACGTGAATTTTGGGAAAAATTTAATCCAGGAAGTTGGGCATTGTTTTCTGAAAAAATCCCTGAACTCAAAAATATTGCTGATATTGGTAATGTAAATACAGGAACTTTCTCAACCGAAAAAACCTTGGCATTAAAACCTGATGTATTGATTCTTGCAGAATGGCAATATCAAACTATTGGTTCCGAACTACCAAAGTTAGAACAAGCTGGCGTTCCAATTATTGTTGTCGATTTTAATGCTCAAAGTGTAGAACGACACACCCAAAGCGCAAAGATTTTTGGGCAACTTGCAGGTACCGAAGAACGAGCAAATAAAATTGCAGATGAATATGCTCAAGGCATTACTGATATTCAAAAACGTGTAAAAGAGGCTAACCTACCTAAACCTAAAATCTATGTAGAATTTGGCAATAAAGGTCCTAGTGAATATAGCTTTACCTTTGGTAAAAATATGTGGGGTGCTATTGCTGAAACTGTTGGCGGGAATAACGTAAGCGCGCCTTTTGTCGAAAATTGGGGACCAATTAATCCAGAACAACTTCTTGCCGCACAACCTGAAGTGATCATGATTTCTGGCACAGAAATGGGGCATGAAACTAACGATGAAATGATGGCGATGGGAATAAACATCAATGAACAGGATGCACAAAAACGCCTAAAAGGTTTCTTAACCCGTGCAGGGTGGCAAGATTTACCTGCAGTTAAAAACCACCGTGTTTACGGTATTTATCATACGGCTTCTCGCTCACTAAGTGATCTAGCAGCCGCTCAATTTATGGCAAAAGCACTTTACCCAAAACTTTTTGAAGACATAGACCCACAAAAAACCTTTATGGATTTCCATAAAAACTATTTGCCTATCATACCTAGTGGTACGTTTTTTATTAAATTGAAAGATTAAACAATTCATAAGGTGAGCGATGCTCACCTTTTTTATATTCTCACTGCCTTTCATAAGTGAAAACTCCTTTATTTTTGACCGCTCTTTGAAAGATGCGGTGTAAATCTCGCCTTTAATGGCATTCGTTCCTGAATACGTTCCCGATTAATCTGCAATGCAGCTTCTGTAGCTTCATAGTCTAACCATAAACTTGGGTCATCGGGTAATGTTTCATTCCAAATATACTGCACGTTAAATCCGCGCGCTTTACATTCCGCATGCAATGCATCATACCGTTTCTTTAAAAATGACAATTTATTAAAGAAAAAACGTACATGCCCTTCCCCCAACTTATATTCTGCAGGCTGTCCTTTTAAGTGATATTTACCTTTCGCCACGGCGTTAGGAATACGGGTTAATTCACGATGTTCAGCTAAAAGATGTTGATCACAAAGCTCCTCAGGCGGAACAAGATTAATTCGAGTCATAAGTCATACCAAAGAAAAAGAAACATAGTACGGGGCGTAAAGGTATTTGTCTATTATTTGCCTATCTCTTTAAGAAATATCCTAGTATTTTAGAAAAACATTTATCTGAGCATTTTAATAAAGTATTGATCTATTCTAAATAAACAGTATGATCGTCTTCATATTAACGATTTATTATGGTCCACAAAAGCAATATTTCCCTACTTTTGAGATATTCCAATATGAAATTTTTACTTTTTTTAACGCATTTCATCGTCTTGTTATTTAGTGCTTATTTCTTGTTCAACTTTGGCGTGCGTTGGGTGCAAGTCATTGGTTATAATTTAGCATTCAACGAGCCTGTGGCTAATAGTCTACATCATTCTATTAATATCTATTTTAAACTTATTGCCATTACCACTTTTAGCTATCTCTTTTTTGCTATTTTTCAACGTTTTTATCGTCGCTTTGCGATGTTACTATGGATGGCGGAAGCTGGAGTATTCGGGAAATATTTATTTAATTTGAATGGGCTACAAGGCACCAATTATGATGGCATATTCCAAACCTCATCGGTTTATATTTATTTTTTATGCCCATTATTGTTAAGTTTATTATCCTACCTTTATTGTAAGAAACAAAACAAGTAAACTCATAACCTAGCAATTCAAAAGGGGTTGCAAGCGGTTAAATTTTGTAGGCATTTTACCAATCTCTCCATTCAATAAGGATTCATCATGAAAAAATTATTTGTATTCGCTTTATGTACGTTCTCTATTTCTAGCTTTGCCTTAACCCCGCAAATAGAAACAGCATCAAACTCAGACTCTTTCATCAGTTTCCGCACGGCTAATGACGCTATTTATTGCTCTGGCGACCTTCCTGGTCTAAACCCCCAAGTTGAATGTGTTACTAAAATTAAAGGAAAACCGATTTTACCGCGTCCGAAAGATTGTGAATTCGAATGGGGCGAGCTATTTTCTGTTGGCGCGACAGGAAAGGCTTCACTTGTTTGTGCAAGTGATACCCCCGCTGTACCAGACTCACCAATCTTAAAAGAGGGCGAAACAATTAAAGGCAAAGGCTGGCAATGCACTGCTTCGGGCGATTCATTAACTTGTTCAAATAAAGAAAAACACGGTTTTAAAATTAGCCAAGCAAAACAAAAATTGTTTTAGCTTGCAGCGTATTTGAAAAATACACAATACGTTAATTGCCTTACTACAAGAGCGGTCAAATTTTTCTCACTTTTTACAAGGAACACCAATCATGAAAAAGTCTCTTCTCTTAACGATTCTTTGTCTTCCATTTATGGCTCAAGCCAACGACAGTACGGGAACAGTCTCTACTGGTGGTGTGGAATATATTAAAAATGAGCATATTGCGATGCAAAAAGAAAACCTATTTATCAGCCAAGATAAAATTAAGGTGGAATATGAATATCGCAATCTGACCGATAAAGACATTACTGAGACGGTGCTATTCCCATTACCGGAAGTGATGCTGCACGATTACGGTGATTTTGCCGACACCCAAAGTTTAATCAATTCTTTTAAGATTTATGCGAATGGCAAAGAAATCAAACCGACAACTCATGTACGCGCGTTCTTTTACGAAACCAAAAATGCAGATGATGCAGAGAAAAGAGAATTGGTTTCTCACGATGTCACGGACATTCTTCGTGCCTGTGGTTTAACTGAAGAAGAGTTAATGGAGCCTTGGTTGCGTAAATCTGATTCTGCAGATAAGAAAATCTTGAAATGTCAGGACCCACGTCTTGCCAAATTCGCATACAAAGACTCTGAGGATAGCGAAGATATCACTTGGGGTGGACAAATCATTTATAGCTGGCAACAAACCTTTAAAGCTAATTCGATTACTCAAATTCAGCACGAATATGTCCCTCTTTTAGGATCTGGCATGGGGCTTCATGATCTCGTGGATTATAAAAAGTTTGCCGATACTTTTTGTATTGATCCATCATTTAAAAAATCAGTAAAAGCAAAATCTAATCAAGGGATATACTACCGTGAGCTAGGTTATATTCTCAAAACTGGAGCAAACTGGGCAAAACCTATTGCGGATTTTACGCTTACCATTGAAAGACCCAAAGATCAGATTGTTTCTTTCTGCTGGAAAGGTAAAGGCGAAGTGAAAAAAGTACTGCAAAATGACAAAGTTGTGCAATATCAAGTAAAAGAAAAAGACTTCTTACCACAGCATGATTTAGATGTGCTATATGGTATAGATGCAAAGTTTTTTAACTAAAAGCTTGCTTAGTAATATGCTTTTACAATAAAGAGAAGATAAACCTCACAAAATTTTTCACAAGAAATAAAAATGAAAAAATCACTTACATTGGCTTTATGTGCTTTATCCGTTTCGGCTTTTGCAACAACACCTTCAATCGAAGATCAAATGTCGTATCCACCACCACCGCCACTTCTAGATTTTCCTAATTGGTGGAGTGTAATTGCTTATAATCCACAAAATGGTGCTTTTGGTTATGGCGAGGGAGGTATGATAAAGGCTGCTCAAAATAAAGCACTAAAGGATTGCGAGCTTGCTTCAAATGATGCAAATAAACAACATTGCCAAATTGTCACAGAAGCTAATCATGCTTGTGTTGCATTGGCAACAGGAGATTCTCCTGAAAAATATGCTGCAGTTCGCAATTTCAGAATGAAGCGAGAAAAAGCTGAACAAGAAGCCTTAGCAGCCTGTAAAATGAATTCAGCGAATTGCACAATCACCTTCTCTGCTTGCGAAAGATAATCTTAAAAAAGGAACGCTCTATGAAAAAAACCTTACTTTGCCTGTGTCTCTTTTCTTCTGCCGCTTACGCTAACCAATGTGAAATCATTGATACAGAATTAGCAGCAAGTTATTCAGAGATGAAAACCTACGGCAGCTATAACGAAAACAATGAAGAAAAATACCAGTCTTCAGAAAAACGTTTTAAAGAGGCGTTAGCCAAAATTGAAAATTTAGAAGGCAAATTCTGCGATTGGGAAAAAGCACCTAAAGCGGGGGTTGGCGTGCTCACGTCAAAAGACAATAAGCTTCAGATTCTGACTTGGGATTGGCAATCTGGCGGCACAATGCACGAATATGGCAGCATTTGGCGTTATCAGTTACCTAACGGCACTTGGAAAACGGAATTTAATGAGTTAGGCTCTGATATAACCAGCCTAACAGCCCCTAAATTGAATGAAAAACCTTACTATTTTATAGAAACTGCTGACATCTACAGTCAATGCCATCATGCACTCGCAGCGAAATTTTATCAAATTACGGAAAAAGGTTTAGAAGAAGCCAATCTGATTCAAGGCAAAGCACCGACTTCTAATATTGGTGTATCGTATATCTCATATACGAATAATGATTTACCAAAATCGAATGCCTATTTTGATTACGACTTGAAAAATAACCGCTTTAGCTTCCCTCTTGTACATGAATTTGAAGAGACCTGTGGTAACGGGAAAATGACCTCTGAACGCATTTATTATCGTTTTGATGGCAAACACTTTGTAAAAGAGAAAAAGACTAAAAAATAGATCTATTCCTGTACTCACATAAAAAAGGGGGCAAATTCTTATCAAACTTATCCCCCTTTAAGTAAATAGTCATGTCTGTAAAAACATTTGAAAAATTGACCGCACTTTTAGATGAACATCAAGCACACTACCGTGTGGTTGAGCATCCGGCTGCGGGAAAATCAGAGGAAGTGGCTAAAATTCGTGGTACAGAATTAGGGCAAGGGGCAAAAGCGCTAGTATGCAAAGTGAAAGGAAATGGCGTAAAACAAGCTGTGTTAGTTATATTGCCGGCCGATCAACAATCTGATTTGAGTAAGGTAGCGGCCTATTTAGGCGGCACGAAAGCCTCGCTTGCTAGTCCAGTAGAAGTAGACGCCCTAACTGACTGTGTATTTGGTGCAATTCCGCCTTTTAGCTTTCATCCTGATTTGTTGCTAATTGCTGATCCTAGCTTACTGTCTCGTTATGATGAATTAGCATTTAATGCAGGCACCTTGGAGCGCTCTATTATCCTTAACACACAAGATTATGCCTCAATCGTTCAGCCCACATTAGTGGATGTAATAAAAACCGAATAGAGAAAAGATTGGTTGTCTTTCATTTGATTGATACAATGCTTCCGTTTTTCTATTAATTGGACATCTCATGAAAAAATATCTTAAAGCATTTATTCTTTTTCCGTTGATTATTCAAATTATTGGCACTGTTGCCTTAACATTCTCGAATAATGATACTGAGCAAATTCAGAGCTCAGTGCTTTCTGTCTTTATTGTGGCTGCAGTGCCGACTTTTCTCATTACGCTGTGGGCGGCATTTCACCGTTATGCAAGCTACAACGTAAAAGCTATTGCATTAATTGCAGGATTAATCGGATTTAGTTACACAGTCGTGGCAGGATTCTTTTATGCCACACTAGTTAATGACATGGGATTTGGCGAATGGTTACGCGCAGGAGGATTAGAAATTACCTGCTTAATGGCCGCAGGTTTGGCACTTTATTCTGTCATGGTACTACCGCTCTTGTTACCGAAAGAACGCCCACTATAAGGCGATTTGAGGCGAATATTGAGCAGTTAAATCCACCAAATCTGTTAATGAAATTGACCGCACTTGATTGTTTTCTGGCAAAAGTGCGGTTAAATTTCGGGCTAAAACATCCTGTTCCAACATAAAACATTGCCCTTTGCATTGGGTAAACATTTCCCCGTACTTTACCGCTAGCAACACGCCATCTTGCCATAAAACCACCGCATCATTTTCCGTGATTTCAGTCAAATAACATTGAATGTCTGTCTCAGAATAATGAGCTAGAGAAAAGGTATAAAGCATAATATTCCTTAAAACGTAAACACTTTTTCTGCTTGGCTAAGTTTATTGATCAGCGAAGTGCGGTCAATTTTTTCAGCAGAAATAATGAGTTGTTCTGTTTGCAAATTGTATTGGTCGAGTGAAGTGGCACAGACAAAGCGCTGTTCAATATCGTATAAATCTAATAATTTAAAGGTACGAATAAAATCTTTTTGTAACAATAACTCAGAATTTTGCCCATCGAGTAAATTTAATACGCCATCATCGATAAAAAAGACACCGATTTCCTCTTCATCACAAAATGCTGTCGCAGCAAGCAAAGCATCTAAACCTTCACGAGAAATCGCGTTTCCATGCGGTGCGGTACGAAATAAGAATGCCAGCTTCATAACGTCACCACCCGATCTGCTTTTAATGCCATCGCCATAAACTCGCCTAAGCCTGTAATCTCAAAACCTTCTGCCAAATTGGTTTTATCAGTCTCTTTTGCCGTAAGTGCATCCACCACACCACGACGTTGTGAAGCGGCTACACATAAATGCAAAGGAATATGATGTTGCGCTGAAAAGGCTTGCCAAGCTTGCGTGAGATTAAATTCATCATTGGCAGGATAAACCAAGCCATTGCCATTACTCACACCGTCTTGGAAAAAGAAAATTTGGCTAATGGCATGCCCTTTTTCGAGTAACGCTTGGGCGAATTGATAGGCAAGAAAAGCCCCTTGTTTTCCATAAACAGGACTTTTCACGGCGAAAACATAGTTCATTACTCTTGCTCTTGTTTGATTTGACGAATATATAAATACACGGTGTGGCGAGAAATCGCTAGGCGATCAGCCACTAAATTGATGGCATCTTTAATATCAAAAATGCCTTTTTCGTAAAGTGAAACTACAATTTGACGGTTCTTATTGTTATTCGAAACCGAGCGATCTGCATTTACTTCTTCAATGGTTTTTTCTACCGTTTGTGCCACCAATTCTTCCACTGAACTTGCAAAATTGACGGAAGAGGTTTCATTTTGCTCCTGCGTTGGCATAAAGGCCTGCATAAATTGAGAGACCGGCACATCCAAATTAATATTGATACAAAGTAAACCAATAATGCGCTGTTTACCATTTCGAATCGCAATGGTGACAGACTTCATCAACACATTACCTTTCGCACGCGTAAAATAAGGCTTAGACACACTTTCACTTTGCATATTACGCAAAGATTTCAAGGCTAAATCCGTAATCGGAGAACCCACTTGGCGATTGGTATTATGCCCGTTGGCGATACAAATGGCGGAATGCTCAATATCTTCCAAAGAGTGTAAGACGATTTCACAATGCTCGCCAATCAACGCGCTCACGCCATCAACTACCGCTTTATAGGAAATCAGAATGGTACGATCTTCATCGGTGAAAGGTTGTCTATCGGTTAATATCATTTTTCAAATCTGGTAGGGAAAATGACCGCACTTTGGACAAAGTGCGGTTGAATTAAGGATTATTTTTTAGGGTTAACGTCTAATACTTCAACTTCGAAGTAAAGTGTTGCATCAGGTGGAATTGAATCGCCTGCACCTTGTTTGCCATAAGCTAATTCAGGTGGAATCACTAATTCGATTTTACCGCCTTTCTTCACTAACTGAAGACCTTCAGTCCAACCTTTAATCACTTGGTTTAATTTAAACTCGACCGGTTGACCACGTTCAACAGAGCTATCAAATACTTTACCATCTGGTAATTTACCGGTGTAATGTACTTTTACAGTATCTGTTGCTTTAATTGCATCACCTTTACCTGCTTCAGTGATTTTGTAAAGTAAACCATCTTTGGTACTTTTCACGCCGTCTTTTTTCGCAAATTCAGCGCGGTATTTATCACCTTCTTCTTTTGCGGCTTTCGCTTGTTGTTCTACTTTTGCTTTCGCTGCAGACACTAATTGCTCTTGAATGCCATCTAAGGTTTGTTGAATTTTTTCGTCTTTACGAACATCAACTTTACCTTCTAATGCATCTTTTAAGCCATCTAAAATACGCGCATTGTCGTATTGAATCACTTCTTTTTGAGCATCCACTAAATCTTTTACTTGGTTACCCATTAATGCACCTACAGCATAAGACGCATCACTTGCGCTTGGCGCTGCTTTATCTTCTGCAAAAACAGAACCTGAAACGACCGCACTTACCATAAGTGCAGCAAGAGAAAGCTTTTGAATTTTCAACATTTTGCTTGATCCTTTATAATAGAAACGGAATAGCGAATAGGTTAGATCGGATTGACCAAATTCACAACATTTTTTTAAAAATTAGAGAAATTTTATGCAAAATCAACAAATTTTAGAAGATCGCATTGCTGAACTTGAAATGAAAATTGCGTTTCAAGAACAACTTTTAGACGAGCTAAACCAAGCATTAGTTCAACAACAGTTTGATATGGATAAAATTCAACTTCAACTCCGCTATCTCGCCAGCAAATTAAAAGATATGCAACCTTCTAATATTGCCAGCCAAGCAGAAGAAACGCCGCCTCCGCATTATTAAAATGTAATAAAACCATATTTTATCTAAATGCGTGATCTTCATCACAAATTCATAAAAAATATTTTTATTTTATTGAAAAAATAACCAAGTGTTTTATGGTTACCTCTATAGTTGTATAGCCAAATAGAGGATGTAAAAATGGCAAAGTTAGAAATAAAAAATATTACAAAAAAATTTGGTGACTTTTACGCAGCAAATAATATTACTTTTACCGCTGAAGAAGGCGAGTTTGTCACCTTATTAGGACCAAGTGGCTGTGGTAAAACCTCCTTATTAAAATTAATCGCTGGATTTCATGTGGCTGACGAAGGTGAAATCCTTATCGGAGGAAAAAATGTTAACAATGTTCCTCCAGAAAAACGCAATACAGCCATGTGTTTCCAATCTTATGCCCTTTTCCCTCACCTCAACGTTTCTCACAATATTTGCTATGGTTTAAAGCAACGTAAAATTGATATTGAAGAACAAAAACAGCGTTTAGATCTCGCATTGAAGCAAATGGATTTAGAATTTCATAAATTGAAATTACCTAATGAGCTTTCTGGAGGTCAACAACAGCGTGTCGCATTAGCCAGAGCCATGGTCACTCGTCCAGATGTAATTTTATTTGATGAACCGCTTTCCAACTTAGATGCCAAATTACGCGAAAGTGTACGTTTTGAAATTAAGCAACTCTCAAAACAATATAATTTAACTAGTATTTATGTGACTCACGATCAGGCTGAAGCCCTAACTATGTCAGATAAAATCATCGTGTTAAATAAGGGCTCTATTGAGCAAATTGGCTCTCCTCAAGATATTTATCATCATCCTAAAAACCGCTTTGTGGCAGATTTTATTGGCATTGCCAATATCACGGAAGCTAATGTGAAAAACATTGGTGATAACCTTTATGCTGTTAGTTCTATTTTTGGCGATTTCACCGTATTTTCTGAGAAAAAACCGGAATCAGAACGAATTTATATTTGCTTTCGACCAGAAGACATTGAATTGTTACCAAACGCACAAACGGAAGCGGAAAACCAAATTACAGTAGATATCATCAACACCGCTTTTATGGGCAATATCACGGAAGTGCAAGGAGTCATTAAGCGTAATGATGAAGAGAAAAAATTACGCCTGCAACTAACAAAATGCCCGAATTTGAGCGATAAACTCACCTTTACGGTTCCCCGCCATGCGATTAAATTCTTGGAGTCCGTAAAATGAAAAGTCTCAAAAATGATGTAAAAGCATGGTTATTGCTATGCAGCGGTTTAGGTACGATCCTATTTTTAATGGGGTCCACATTCTACATTGTCGTCTCTCAAAGCCTTGGTTTATACAGTATGGGCGGGGAAGAAAGTCAATTTAGTTTGGAATATTGGCAAGCCGTATTAAATAGTCCTGTATTCCAAAATTCGTATATTTATTCCGTAAAAGTGTCTTTATTAGGGGCCATTTTATCCATCATCGTGGCTTATCCCATTGCTATGTGGTTGCGTAAAAAATTACCAGCCAAAGTAACCATTATCACCATTTTACGAGCGCCTATGTTGGTGCCAGGATTAGTTGCAGCCTTCTTGTTCGTCAATATGATCTCTTACCACGGCATTCTTAATGAGGTATTTGTTTATTTAGGTATTTGGGACGAGCCAAAAACCTTACAAAATGACGAATTTGGCTGGGGGGTAGTGATTTTACAAATGTGGAAAAACATTCCCTTTGCTTTAATTCTTATTGGTGGAGCAGTCAATTCACTGAAAACTGATTTATTAGATGCGGCAGCTAATTTAGGTTCGAGCCCTTGGCAACGTTTTCGTTATGTGATCTTCCCACTAACCTTAGGTGCGGTACAAGTTTCCTTTATTTTAATATTTATCGGCGCACTCGGTGATTTCGCCTTTTATAGTATTGCAGGTCCTCGTAGTACCTATTCTTTAGCACGTTTAATGCAAATGTCTGCCTATGAATTTGAAGAGTGGAATCAAAGTGCGGTCATGGCATTAACGATTATGTTGACCTCTGCCTTCTTCACCATCCTAGTGTCATTATTGATTAAACCATTAGCCGTCAAACGTGGAGAAGTAAAATGAGCAGTTCCGCACAAATCACAACGAAAAATGGTCGATTAATCGCACGTATTTCCTTAACTTTCTTCATTCTTGCGAATTTTATTTGGTTGTTCCTACCCTTTTTAATGGCAGGTTTATGGTCATTGGTAGATCCCGCTAAACCGTGGAGTTATCCAGATATTTTCCCTCAATCATTATCTTTTGAGCGTTGGAAAATCGTCTGGGAAACCACCTCTTTACCTGAAGCAATGTTTAATAGCTATACCATTGCGCCTACGGTTTCTCTGATCACTATTTTACTCTCTCTCCCAACAGCTTATGCATTTGGACGTATGGACTTTAGAGGTAAAAAATTAGCAGAATTATTAACGCTGATTCCATTGGTTATTCCAGGCATGATTATTGCCCTATTCTTTAGCCGTATGTTATTGGATTTAAATATTAACAATCCATTCATCGGCATTGTTATTGGGCATGTTGTACTCACGTTACCTTATGCTATTCGGATTTTATCCGCGGGCTTTTCTTCTGTACCACAAGACCTCATTGATGCTAGCCGTGACTTAGGTGCATCTAAATTTACCGTTTTCAAAGACGTATATATGCCGATGTTAAAACCAAGTTTTTTAGCATCAATTATTTTCTGTTTAGTGAAAAGTATTGAAGAGTTTGCTATCGCTTTCGTTATCGGCTCACCAGACTTTATTACCGTGCCAACCATTTTATATTCTTTCCTCGGTTATTCTTTTATTCGTCCGAATGCGGCCGTTGTATCGATTATTTTGTTGGTACCAAACATTATTTTGATGATGATTATCGAAAAATTGTTGAAAGGGAATTATCTCTCTCAATCCACAGGAAAAGCATAATTTTCACAAGGAGCACCTTATGCAAAAAAATATCCGTAAACTTCTATCCATTGGTCTTACCGCGGCTGCCTTAGCTGTCAGTAATTTTGCTTCAGCTTCCACGGACTTAAGTGGTAAATCTTGGAGTGAAATCGAAGAACTCGCTAAAAAAGAAGGAAAATTGACAGTTAGCGTTTGGTATTTGCAGCCGCAATTCCGTAATTTTGTCAAAGAGTTTGAAAATCAATACGGTATTAAAGTCAAAGTACCTGAAGGCACCTTGGACGGTAATATCAATAAACTGATTGCTGAAAAAAATCTAGAAACCGGCAAAATGGATGTGGTTGTGTTAAATGCTGACCGTTTAGGCAACGTAGCGAAAAATGACATTCTTGTAAAACTCAATAACTTACCAAATTTCGATAAACTAAATCACCACTTACAAGGTGTTGAATTAGGCGATATGGCTGTAGGTTACTGGGGTAATCAAACCGGTCTAGCTTATGATCCTATGCGAATCAAAGAAGAGGAATTGCCACAATCTTGGGCAGACATGGAAAGCTATATTGATAAAAATCCAAAAAAATTCGGATATTCAGATCCAAATGGCGGCAGCTCTGGTAATGCCTTCATTCAACGAGCTTTAGTGTACATCAATGGTGATTATGATTATCGTACCGATAAAGTCGATGAAGCACAGATTGCTAATTGGAAGAAAACCTGGGATTGGTTCAGCAGTAAAAAAGATGCGCTAATCCGTACAGCTTCGAATGCTGATAGTTTAACCCGTTTAAACGACGGTGAGTTAGTAATTGTCTCCGCATGGCAAGATCACTTGTTCAGCTTGCAAAAACAAGGTGCAATTACTGATCGTTTAAAATTCTATGTACCAAAATTTGGGATGCCTGGCGGTGGTAATGTTGTAACCGTAGCAAAAAATGCGCCGAACCCAGCCGCATCACTTGTTTTCGTGCATTGGATTACTTCGCCTGAAGTACAACAGAAATTAAGCCAAGAATTCGGTGTTCGTCCACTCAATAGTGAATCTGGCTTGAAAGATACTATTTTCTTCTCAACACCATGGCGTAAAGCCGAAATGGAAGCCTTCACAAAAGAGGTTATTTCGAGATAAACAATAAACCGCACTTTAACGTGCGGTTTACTTTTATAGGCTAATAAAGTGCGGTCAATTTTAACCACATTTACAACCACACAAAATAAGTCATGCTGCCGATGATGGCGATACAGAATAGATTTAAAATCAAACCGACTTTGGCCATATCAAGTTGTTTCACATTGCCTGTTGCAAATACAATAGCATTTGGCGGTGTAGCGATTGGTAGCATAAATGCACAACTTGCCCCACAAGCGATAATTGCGGCTAAAGCGATAGGCGGTAAATTCATGGATTGTGCAACTGAAATCACAATTGGCATAATCAATGCAGCACTGGCGGTATTTGATGTGAATTCTGTTAAGAAAATAATAAATGCGGTTATCACAAAGCAAAGTACCCAAAGCGGTTTGGTTTGTACAAACTGAACGATGCTATCCGCCATAATCTTACTGGCACCCGAATCTTTCATCACAATACTAAGTGTCAAACCACCACCGAATAAAACGAGCACGCCCCATTCAACACGTTCTTGAATTTCTTTCCAACTTGCGACACCTGAAACACAAATAAAGATCACAACGCATAGCGCAATCACCGTATCAAAGTTTTCGATTTTTTTCGGTAATTCAAGGAAAGCACTAATCCATGGGTTTAAGAGAGAGCTGAAAAGTAACATAATCGCCATACCGATAAAGATCACTAAGGTAATGATATTTTTTCGGTTAAAACTGACTTTCTCAAGCGACGGATTAAATTCAACAGAAAAATCTGGACGTAAAATCACCCATAAAGAAAAAATCATTGAAGGCACAAGTAAGATCATTACCGGGAAACCGTAGCCTAGCCATTCAGTGAAGGTCACTTGAATTTGAGATGCCAAAATCGCGTTTGGTGCACTTCCCACCAACGTACCAATACCACCGATACTGGCACTAAATGCCATACCTAACAAGACAAAAGCATACAATCGATGATTTTTCTCTGCATTGATACCTTTTAACATCCCCATAGTGAGCGGTAACATCATGGCTGCCACAGCGGTGTTGTTAATCCACATGGAAAGGAATGTCGTTGCGGTGAAAAGGTAGGTTATAGAAAGCTTTAAGTTTCCTTTGGCCAAACGGATAATGTAATTCGCAATAATCTTGTCTAGGTTCTGAATTTGCAGCACCGCAGCTACCACAAATCCCCCAAAGAACATATAAATAATTGGCGTGGAGAATGGGGCAAGGGCTTTTTGTGTATTAATCAAGCCTAATCCAATAGCAACAACAGGCACCATGAGGGATGTCACGGTAATATTAAAGGCTTCCGTTAACCATAAAATCCCAATAAAAATCAGCAAGGCTAGCCCGCGATTCTCTTGAGCAGAAAACGGCAGTATTTTGATTAACACCAACATGAAGACAAAGTCTAAGGCAAGAATAATGAGACTTTTATATTTAGAGAGAAAGGTTTGTTGAGTTTGCATATACAATCTCCTATAAAACGATAGGGGAGATTATTAATTAGCATTTAACCGAAAAAATTGAAACATATTTTTAACAAATTTGTGACACGCTTCAAACTATTTTTGTATAAACAACAAACCGCACCTAAAAGTGCGGTCTGTTTTGCTTTCGTTTTTTATTGTTGCATACGAGCTTGAATACGTTCTGGCAATCTTAATCCAACGAGAGCAACAAGGACAATTGTCCAGAATAAGGTGACATACACAAGGGCTGAACCAAGTCCTACTCTTTCGCTAATTGCCGCGGCAATCACTGGAGATACCCCTCCACCAATCGCGGCAAAGTTATAGATGAAACCAATACCTGTGCTTCGCATTTCAGCTGGGAAGAAAGTCGCCATATATTTTGGTACTAAACCCGCAATCCCTAAGTTAGTTGCAAGTAAGAAAAAGAGCAACGCGCCAAGGGCTAATACATTATTTTCTGGCAAATAGAATACAGGGAAGAGGAAGAAAAGTGATAACAATAAGCTATACACAAAGGTTTTCTTCTCACCCAATTTATCACCGATAAAGCCTGCAATTAAGGTACCAATGAGGATACCAAATCCAGCCCAGAACATCAGTGATTTCACATTTTCAGCATAGCCGTTTTCTTTGAGATAAAGTGGAAGCAGCCCTACTACCGGCCAGTTTACGGAGAAAATTGAATAACAAACTAAGAAAATAATTAAGGTAATTGGTAATTGTTTTTCAGTGAATAGGTCAGTAAGTGGAACTTTATTCACTTTACCCGCCGCTTTTGCTTGTGCCCATTCTTCACTTTCAGGTGCATGGCGGCGAACGTAAAGCACTAAGGCGACTGGCGCTAAACCGATGAAGAAAGCCATACGCCAACCATAAGTTTGAGACACCCAAGGGATCACTTGAGAAGCAAGAATATTACCAATAGAGAAGCCACTTACTAAAAATGCACTGGCTTTTGTACGTAAATGTTGTGGCCAACTTTCAATGGCATAAGAGGAAGAACAAGCATATTCACCCGCCATCCCCATACCAATAATCATACGGAAGATGAAAAGCCAAATATAACTGGTGGATAAACCGCACAAGAATGTGCCAACGGAATACGTGATAATGGAAACAATCATCGCCAAACGACGACCATATTTATCGGCAAAACTACCAAAAATCGCCCCACCTAATGGACGTGCGACGAACGCTGCAAGTAATAATGTAGATGTTTCCGTTGTGCTCATGGCGAATTCTTTTTGAATATCCAAAAGCACATAAGTGATAAGCATATAATCGAAGCCATCAAAAACATAACCTAACCAAGCCGCAAATAACGCTTTTTTTTGCGTAGGACTGACTTCTTTATACCATGGTAATGATGTTGCCATAACAACCTCCCTTCCTTGTATTTGAGAATTTTGTGGTATAGATCACAGAATTTAAAATCACTGCTAATTTCTGCTTGCATAAATAAAGATAAGACGTATGATGTCTTATGTCAATTAGAGAGAATGAGAGCTGGATCACAAATTCAGAAAATAGATTAGAAAATGAGAACAGAAATGAAAAAAACAAGTAAAAAAGAAGCAAGTCTCGTTTTGCAGGATAAAATCAAATCGCTCATCATCAAACAAAATCTTAAATCTGGCGATTTGATGCCAACAGAAAATGAGCTGATTGAACAGCTTGGTGTGAGCCGTTCCAGTTTGCGTGAAGCCATTAAATCTTTAGAGGCGCTACACATTTTAGACATTCGCCATGGCGTCGGCACCTTTGTGAGTGAATCCTCTCTTGTCCCCATGATTCGTGGATTAAGCTTTCACACCCAACTGAATTTGCATAATGATCATAATCAGCTGATTAATATTTTGGATATTCGGGAAATTTTGGAATACGGTTTTGCTCCGATGGTGTTGGGAAAAATTAGCCAAGAACAGACCGCACTTTTGCAAAAATCAGTAGCCAATATGGAAAAAAATGCCCGTGAGCAAAAATTTTCCCCTAAAGATGAATACCACATTCATTTAAAACTTTATGAACCATTAAATAACCCGTTACTGATTCAATATTTAGATGCGTTTTGGCAAATTTATCAGCAAGTAGAAAAAGGCCTACCGCCACCAACACTTTCTCCTGAAAAATTAGCCATGCAACACCGTGAATTAATTGATGCAGTAGAAGCACATGATTTGGTACGCATGCAACGCGCGATCTTGCAATATTTCCAAAGTATTCGCCAACGCTTACAACAAGGAGGGCATGATGCAAACTAATGGATTAAACATTGCCTTAATCGGCTGCGGCTTTTTTGGTGTTCAGTTGGCTTCAGCATTTGATAAAGCCCAAGCAAACTTAATTGCAGTGACGGATATCAATCCTTCTCTTGCACAAAAACTCGCCGACCAATATGGCAGCCAAGCCTTTTTCAGTGTAGAAGAAATGTTGGCTGAAACCAAACCTGATTTAGTCGTTATCGCCACGCCAAACTATGCTCATTATTCTCCGGCTATCTTAGCGTTAAACGCTGGCTGTCATGTCTTTATTGAAACGCCTTTTACCTTAAGCTCTTCTCAAGGCCAACATTTACGCCGTCTTGCCGAAGAAAAAGGTAAAGTCATTTTTGTGGGCCATTTAGAACGTACGTTGCCTGGCATGTTGAAAGTCAAAGCGGCTTTAGAACAAGGAAAATTAGGCCGCATTACGGTTGCACGTGCTATGCGTCAGCGTTGGATTGAAAATCTACCAAACAAAGAATGGTGGAAATTAGATGCCAATCTTACGGGCGGTGAGCTTTTCCACCTCATTCATGAGCTGGATTTACTCTGTTGGTTATTAGGCGATATTGAGGCGGTCTTTGCTCAAGCCGCTAACCAAGCGCATCACGATACGCCAGACAGCCGTGATGTGTTGCAGTTGTTATTGCGTTTTAAAAATGGCGTGTTAGGTTCGCTCGAAATGGGTACGGCTTATCGATTACACCAATGGGGCATTCAAATTCATGGTGAAAACGGTGTAATTGAAGTCAATTTCTTTACCTCAAGTGTCACATTTAATTATCTAGATGGAAAAATAGAACACGTTGATTTATTTGATGAATTTGAGGCTGATTTATCTCTACGCGAAAGTGCCAAAGGCACACAGCAATATAATGTCACCCACGCACCTTGCCAACTTTGGTTAAGCCGAGCGGCTGAAATCGAAGTGCAAAGCGTGGTAGAGCACTTAACGCAAGGAAAAACCAGTCCATTAAGTCTATGTTTAACTGAAGCCATCGAAGTTGCAGAAGCAGCGAAGCAATCCATGGTAACGGAAAAACAAATCTCAGTGAAAAAATAAGGAGTTTATTATGATGCGATATGGTGTTGTTGGCGTTGGCTATTTTGGTGCAGATTTAGCCCGTTTCATGAATGAATTTGATGATGCACAGATTACCATGGTATACGACCCTGAAAATGGTGAAACCATTGCTCAAGAATTACAATGCGTAGCGGCAAAATCTCTTGAAGAATTGGTCACTTCCCCTGAGGTGGATTGCGTAATTGTCGCCACTCCAAACTACTTACACAAAGAACCAGTAATCCTTGCCGCGAAAAATAAAAAACACGTTTTCTGTGAAAAACCAATCGCCTTAAGTTATCAAGACTGTGACGACATGGTGCGCGCTTGCGAAGAAAATGGCGTCACCTTTATGGCTGGCCATGTGATGAACTTCTTTAACGGTGTTCACCATGCCAAAGAATTAATCAATCAAGGCGTGATCGGTAAAGTGCTTTACTGCCATACCGCACGTAACGGCTGGGAAGAACAACAACCAACTATTTCATGGAAAAAAATCCGTGAAAAATCTGGCGGTCACTTATACCACCATATTCACGAATTAGACTGCGTACAATTCATTATGGGGGGCATGCCAAAAACCGTTACCATGGCAGCCGCCAATGTTGCACACAAAGGCGAAAAATTTGGTGATGAAGACGATATGATTTTTGTCACCATGGAATACGATGATAATCGCTTCGCTGTTCTAGAATGGGGTTCCGCTTTCCGTTGGGGTGAGCATTATGTATTAATCCAAGGAGAAAAAGGCGCGATCAAACTTGATATGTACAATACCAAAGGTACCCTTCGCGTGGATGGAAAAGACACCTATTTCCTCATTCACGAAACCCAAGAAGAAGATGATGACCGCACCCGTATTTACAACAGCACAGAAATGGACGGTGCGATTCAATACGGTAAACCAGGTAAACGTACACCGCTATGGTTGAGCTCTATCATGAAAAAAGAAATGCGTTATTTAAATGACATTCTCCATGGAATGGAACCAACTGAGGAATTTGTAAAATTACTCACCGGTGAAGCTGCTCGTGCCGCCATCGCCACTGCCGATGCGTGTACCCGTTCTCGTTACGAAAACCGCAAAGTTGATTTAGCAGAAATCATCGGTAAATAAAATAAGATAAAAATAAACCGCACTTTGGTTGAAAAAACAAAGTGCGGTTGTTTTTTATGACCTTGTAAAAAATAGATTGAATTTTTACGTAAAAAACTGTAATTTCAATAATCTATATAGATTATCAATAGGAATTTTCTATGAAAAACATTTTAACTAAACTAATTTTTATTATTGGATTAGGTGCTATGCTTTCTGGCTGCGCAACCTCCACACTTTGGACAAACACAAATGATCTTGCAACTGGCGATAAAACCGAAACAGTAACAAGAGAGAAAACTATTGATAGCGATGAAATTATTGCATTAGGACAAGATAAAAACTCTGGCAGAGTGCTCATTTTTGGAAAAAAATATCTTATTCATTTGCATGAAACAAGTTCAGAAGAAATTCAAAAACTGACCAATGCTAAATTCAGTAATCCTTTTTATATAAATAATGCCATCGAAGTTATCTCGAAAGATGATACAGAACTCAAGTATGTGCAAGCCGATTTTTCATTACAATACAAAGTAACGAATGAATTAGAAAAAGGAAAAATGAAGAAACTCGGCTTCATGTGTGATGAAGCTTCCTGTGCTAAAAATTTAGAACTTACAGGTGATATTTATTCATTAACAGACAAAGCGCAAATTCATCGCCCAAGTAAACAACTAGCTAAATCATTACCGTTTAAATTAAAACAACAAACATCAAATATAAGATATAAAACCTCTTCTCAAGCAGAAGGCGTAGTAAAAGCTGTAGGTCTCACACCTTTAGCGTTACTCTTAGATGTTGTGACTTTACCGATACAAATTATGTTTTTAACCAACAACTAAGTTCTAGCTTGAGTCTTTGGATACCTAAGCGGTCTAATTTTTAGTTATATCATTTCTATCTAAAAATGACCGCTCTTTACTTTCTAATCTATCCCTAGTTTTCTGTTGCTGCAATTTTATTCTTTGGCGGTATCGGTGCAAAATAGCCAACCACTAGCAATAGTAAGCCCACAACAATAAATGAAACAATCCTTGCCTCCTCCACTATTGCTCAATTCAATCAAGAACAATGTGATTTCCATTAAAGATGACAAAAACTGGATTATCTCAAGGCGCTTACGGTGATAATCTTTCTCTCTCCCATTTTCCGTCATTGAATAAATAACAAATTCTGTCATGTAAACGACTTGGGCGACCTTGCCAGAATTCGATGCGATCAGGAATCACAAGATAACCGCCCCAATGTGGCGGGCGTGGGACATTTAATGGGTGTTTTGCTGCAATCAGTGCCGCTTTCGCTAATAAAGATTTGTGGCTAGAAATGACCGCACTTTGCTCACTGGCCCAAGCGCCAATTCGGCTGGTGTAAGGTCGAGTCGCAAAATATTCATCTGATTGTTCAGGCGAGATTTTTTCGGCTTTGCCCTCAATACGAACAGAACGTTCTAATTCTGGCCAAAAGAATGTCAGGGCGACGAAAGGATTATGTTCTATGGCGCGACCTTTTCGACTGTGATAATTCGTGAAAAATACAAAGCCTTGTTCGTTCACTTCTTTCAACAGCACCATTCGACTTGTTGGGCGGCCGTCTGCATTGACTGCCGCAACATTAACACCTGTCGGCTCGTTTACTTTAGCCGTAATCGCTTCGTTGAGCCATTTTTCAAATTGTTTTATTGGATTGGGATCGCAATCATGCTGAGAAAGCGCCTGTTTGCAATAATCCTCACGAATATCATGTAAGTCCATTTTCTTTCTCCTTTTGCTTGAAAACAAAAAGCCCTTGCAACTGCAAGGGCTAGTATAGTCCGTTAATTATTTACCATCAACACTCACGCCATAAAACGCATCATAGCCAAATGGACTTTGTACGTAGCCTTTTACGCGAGGGCTAAGTGGTGCGAAACCAACAGAATGCGCAACTGGAATCCATGGTGCTTGATCATGGAAAATTACTTGTGCTTGTTTATAAAGCGCCGCACGTTCTTCTTTATTCGTTAAGCCAATTGCTTTATCTAATAAGGCATCAAATTCTGCATTTTTGAAACGAGCAAAGTTTGAGTTGCCAGCGTTAGCACTTGCAAGTAATGGAGAAAGGAAGTTATCCGGATCACCGTTATCACCTGACCAACCAAAGATACCTGTCGTTAATTCGCCTGCTTTAGCACGTTTTTGATAGTCAGCCCATTCAAATGTGACTGGATTTGCTTTTACGCCAACTTTCGCCCAGTCTGCCATCACAAGTTCAGCCATACGTTTTGGATTTGGGTTAGACGCACGTACCACTGGTTGAATCCAGAAGTCCGTTTCAAAGCCGTTTGGATAACCTGCTTCCGCTAAAAGCTGTTTCGCTTTCTCTGGATCATACGGATAATCTTGGATTTCGTCGTTATAACTCCAGATTGTTGGTGGTAGTGGGTTTTTCGCTGCCGTACCCGCACCTTGATAAACCGCTTCAATAATTGCTTTTTTATCTACAGCATAGTTCAATGCTTGGCGCACTTTCACGTTATCAAACGGTGCTTTTTCCGTATTGAATGCGATATATGCCACGTTCAAACCTTTTTGTTCCAAAAGCTGTACTTTCGGATCAGTTTTCATTTTGGCTAAATCCGCCACATTCGGGAAGAGAATTAAATCACAAGAACCCGCTTGTAACTTCGCATAACGCGTAGTCGCATCTGGAACGATGCTGATGACTAAACGATCAAGCGGTGTACGACCTTTCCAATAGGTTTCATTTGCTACATATTGCGCAGCTTGGTCAGTTTTGTAATCCACAAAAATAAACGGACCTGTACCCACAGGTTTGTTATCGATCGTTTCTGGTTTACCCGCTTTCAACATCGCATCTGCATATTCAGCTGAGTAAATAGAGATAAAGTCCATACCCAAGCTTGCTAAGAAAGTCGCATCTTTTTTATTCAAAGTAATACGAACGGTGTTGTCATCCACTTTCTCAACTGATTTTAATAAATCTGGGAATTTCATTGCTTTGAAATACGGATAAGTCCCTTTTGATACATTGTGGTAAGGGTGGTTAGGATCTAACTGACGTTGGAAAGAAAAGATCACGTCATCTGCATTAAAATCACGTGTTGGCGTAAATTCTTTTGTCGTATGGAATTTCACCCCTTTACGCAAATGGAACGTGTAAGTTAAACCATCATCACTGATCTCCCAACTTTCAGCCAATGCAGGCTCAAGGTCAGTTGAACCTTTTTTGAATTCAACCAAGCGGTTATACACTTGTTGTGAACTCGCATTGTAAGATGTGCCTTCCATTACCAATGCTGGGCTAAAGCCAAGTGGTGCTTTTGCCGTACAGTACACAAACGTGTTATTGCCTGAAGGTTTTGCTGTTTCTGCTTTCGCATTTTCTTTTGCCGCAGAACCAGATTGATCACAAGCTGCTAAAAACAAACTGGCTGCAATAAGAGTTAAGGTCGCTTTTAATTTCATAAGTTTTCCTTCTTTAATCGGGTGTAACACCCAAACATAAATATAAAATTTTACCTAAGATATAAGCAAATCAAACTTTTACGAAATAAGAAAAAGATCTTTCTTATAACAAATTAGACTAAGGCATTCAATATCAACGTTTTTTCCGCAAATGATCCCCGTCTGTTTTACGTAAATAACTCAATATCCAAACTAATGCGATGGCAAAAACAGACGTGGTCAGAAATGTATAACTGAAAGCATGTTGTAACGCTTCACCTTCATTACCAATAAATTGACGGTATAACGTCAAAATAATAGATGCCACAGCGATACCAAATCCGATTCCTACTTGTTGCACAATACTCAGCACCGTTGAGCCTACACCGCTTTGTGCCTGTGATAGATCGCCAACGGTAAGTGTGTTAATTGAGGTAAAAATCATCGACATGCAGGCACCATACCACATCAGATTACATATAATCCACGTCGTTGATGATGAGGTATCAAGCCATGACATGGAAACCGTTGAGCCTGCCATTAAAAGTGACGATAAAATTAACGTGGTTTTATAACCTAAAATATTTAAGATGTGCCCAATAAAACGTTTAAATACGACAGACATTAGCGCAATGGGTGCAAGCAACCAGCCTGACTCTTCAGCTGAATAGCCAAAAGAAAGTTGGAACATTAATGGTAATAAGAACGGCACAGCCGAACCGGAAAGGCGAATAAAGATATTGGCTGCAATACCTAATCGGAATGTTCTCGTATTGAAAAGAGATAACGGTAAAATGGCACGTTCATTACCTTTTGCATAAAAATAATAGGCCACCAATAATGCAATACCAATCGACAATGCACTATATGTAGTCATATTGTTACGGTGACTTTCGCCCAGTAAATCAAGCCCGAGCGTTAAACCAACTAAACCAAATGCAAAGAGTAAAAAGCCTGTCCAGTCTAACTTACTCGCATTGCCCTTATGATTTCCCATCACTTTAGCCGCCGCCCAGAAGCCTAACATACCAATAGGAATATTGATTAAGAAAATCCAATGCCATGACGTATGCACCACAAGCCAACCGCCTAAAATCGGGCCAAGAATCGGGCCGATGAGTCCTGCTGTTGCCATTAAATTCCAGGCATTAATTAATTGATTTTTCGGTACCGTTTGAATAATGGCAAGACGGGCAACGGGCATCATAAATGCCCCGCCAATACCTTGGATAATTCGTGCGAGCACAAGAGTCTCGAGAGACGTTGCCATCGCACAAGCGACTGAACCCAATACAAAGGTAAAAACAGCTGAACGGAAAACCGTAAGCGTACCAAATTTCGCTGCCGCCCAAGCGGTTAAAGGAATAAATAAAGCAACGGCAAGAGAATAGGCGATAATCGCCATTTGCATTTCAAAGACAGGGGTTTGCAGATCTGTTGCGATGGTGGGTAAGGCAGTATTTAAAATAGTCGCATCCAAGCTTTGCATAAACAAAGCCATGGAAGCCACCCAAGCCAGCCCTTTATAGTGCTGACGTTCTATTACTGCGTCTTTTTCCACCATTGATAAATAAACTCAGCGATTTGTTCAATGTGATTAATATCTAATAAAGTGCGGTCAGTTTCAAGCGAATAATCGGTTGCTAAAGCCAACACGTTTTCATCTAATTCCGGCAACGGTTTTGTCATCTCTTGTCGATGCAATAGAATCTTTGGAATAGGTTCTTGTTTAAATCCTTCCACTAACACTAAATCCGTTAAATGACGATCAAATTGTTGGCTTAAATAGGCTAATGAAACTGGTTCTTGAGGGGTTTCTGTCATCAATGCCCAGCGAGTATCACAAGCCATAATAACTTGCGCAGAACCCGCCTCTTTCATTCGCCAACTGTCTTTTCCTTCTTTATCCACATGGGCGTTGTGATGGCTGTGTTTAATCACTGAAACACGTAAACCTTTTTTAATTAATTGAGGAAGTAATTTTTCCAGTAATGTGGTTTTGCCACTACCGCTGTAACCCGTGATGCCAAGAAGGGGAAGGGAATTATTCATTGTAAAAACCTTAAGAAAAATGACCGCACTTGATAAAACAAAACCCCGCAGGACGGGGTTTAGCTATCAAAATCCATTAGGTGAAGAAAGTATAGCAAGGGAAAACAAAATAGCAACTTTCTCACTGTTACTGAATTATTTTAAGAATGTTACGCCTTGCACAATTCGCTTAGCTGCGGCAATTGGAAGCTGCCCTATAAAGGTTATTTCTTTATCGCCCATGACTTCACTGTAAATCGTGTAAGCCCCTTGTTTCCATGTGTTTTCTTTTGCATCGGTACTGTCAGCTTTGTTAACATAAAGCGTGAAAGTGAAAAGACCATCACTAAATAACGCATTTTCAATCACTTCACCATCCATCACATCTTGATTTTGACGAATTAAATCAAAACCTTGTGGTAACCAATCGGTTTTCCAATTGATTGAAAGAGATGACTCTTGTTTCCCTTCACTTAAAAGTGGTGGCATCGAGACTTTATTAAGGTAATCGGTTAAACCACGTAGACGATCATCGATATATAACGTCACCACACGGAATTGATCCAATAACTTGCCTTCACGATCAAGCATATCGCCACGCAATAACAAACCATTTTCTTCATCTAAGAAAACGAGGTATTGATAGCGAAAATCGTCTTTGGGCACAATACGAATAGTATCAACAAATCGGCCTGCAATTCGGTCTTTTCCAAGCTTAATAAAATCGTAATTCTGACTCAGCTTGCTAAAATCAGTACGAATTACTGCCGAAAGCGCATCCACAATCTCACCACTGTTAATCGTGAAAGCACGTGAATCCGGCTGGAAATAGCTGACTAAATTACCGCGCTGGATGATTTCTTGCTGTTCACCATCTAATGTCACCAACTGTGCATACACTTTTTGCCCTTGCTTAATATGACGATAACGGAACGAGTCCATATTCGTTGGTGTCGTTTGCACAAAAGCAATCTCATAATTTAAATCTCGCATGGCTTGCGACATTTTATTTAATGACTGGATTGGCTCTTCTGCAAATGCCGTGAAAGGCAACAAGAATAAGCCTAAAAGTGCGGTTAATTTAAGAAACGTTTTTTTCATAAATAAATCAATTGATCCATAAAAAAATTCACCACGCCTAAGGTGGTGAATTATCGATTAATTGCTGTAATTATTTCGCTTGGTTGCTACCCACATTTAAGCTATCTGCATGCATACGACGCTGTAATTCATAGTTTTGCAACATCGTACCAATACGGCGATTTTTTTGCTCAACCTGTTCCGAAGTGGCTACATCTTTGGTCGGAGCGTTGTAACTTACTTCTTGAACAGAATTATTAAATGGTAAGGTTTGTAAAACTGGGTTTTCAGGTGTAACTGAGGTGCTTTTCGCATTGAATGATTGCACACCTACTACTGCCACTAAACACACCCCCGCAGCCACAGCAATTTGTGTCATTGGCGCAAAGAATGCTTTTAATTTTTGCACGAATGGTAAGCTGTCTGCTTCTTCTGGTGTTGGTTGAGAAACAGTAATCTCTACGTGTTTTACTTCTTCTAATTCAATTAAATCAGCCATTTTCGCGGTAAAGTCAGCACCTAATAACACTGGTGACTCTTTACGCATAACCGATCTTACTGTGTGATATGCCGCCCAAGATTCTTGTGAATCTTTATCCTGACAGAGTTGTTCCGTCAACTCGGCACTGACTTCTTCTCCGTCCATATAGGCTGAAAGTAACTCTTTTTGCATTTTATAAACTCCGACTTTATTTTAACGTTGCATAAGCGGTTGTATTTTGTTCTCAATCACTTCCCGAGCACGGAAAATGCGAGAACGTACAGTGCCTACTGGGCAATCCATTATCTCTGCGATCTCTTCGTAACTTAACCCTTCAAGCTCACGCAGGGTAATCGCGGTTCTTAAATCTTCTGGCAAACTGTGAATGGTATCAAATACCACTTTTTCTAATTCGCTAGATAACATTTCATTTTCAGGGGTATCTACATCACGTAGATGAGTTCCCACATCGTAGCTTTCGGCATCTTCAGCCAAAATATCCTCGCTCGGTGGACGGCGCCCCTGTGCCGTTAAGTAATTTTTTGCCGTATTAACGGCAATTCGATATAGCCAAGTGTAGAATGCACTATCGCCCCGAAAGGATTCAATGGAACGATAGGCCTTAATAAAGGATTCTTGTACAACATCTGGAATGTCGTTATGAGAAATGTAGCGGGTTAAAAGTCCGGCTACTTTGTTTTGATAACGAGAAACCAATAAATTAAAGGCTTTTTTATCGCCTTGCTGTACTCTTTCTACCAAAGCCTGATCTGTTAGCTGTTCAGCCATATATCTCCTATGCTACGTCTAACACGCCTTCATATATTCAAGACAGCAAGCTATTGTTGCTCTATCAGACAGAGTTAAAATTGAAAAGTTCCTTATGTATAAAAAATTTTAAAAAAATTAACGGACATTCGTTTTCTGCACATCTTGGATATATTCAACCATCGCTTGCACTTCGGCATCGTCTGATTGACTGCCATTAAAAAACCACGAAAAAAGTTGTAAATCCGTGGCAGCAAGTAAACGAATAAAAATATCTTTTTTGTCGTCAGTCAGTTGGTCAAAATGCGCTTTATAAAAAGGCATGATGATTTTATCCAGCTCAAGCATACCTCGACGACAATCCCATTCAATACGGAGTTTATTGTATTTATCCATAATTTCTCCCTAAATCATTGTAATTATACCTGATAAATGAAAAGTGCGGTTAAAAATTACCGCACTTTTTAATCAAAGAATCAATTATTCTGTCGCCTTCGGCTTAATCACCGCATAAACCACACCGGTTAATAATGCCCCCGTTGCGATTGCACCTAGGTAGAGTAATGGTTCAGAAACAAACGGAATCACAAATAAACCACCATGTGGTGCTTGCAGAGAAATATTTAATGCCATTGAAATAGCACCGGCTGTTGCACCACCAATCACCGAGCTAATAATCACACGTAATGGATCGGCTGCTACAAACGGCAATGCTCCTTCAGAGATAAAGCATAAGCCTAAGACAAAAGAAGCTTTACCTGCATCACGTTGATTGCTGGTAAATTTACTGCGTGCAATCCAGGTTGCAATCGCCATCCCAATTGGCGGCACCATACCAGCCGCCATGGCAGCAGCCATTGGTGTATGAACTTGAGAGGCTAACATTCCCACGGAGAACGTATAAGCCGCTTTGTTTACTGGACCGCCCATATCAATACACATCATGGCACCGATAATCGCACCCAATACCATCGCATTGACTTCCCCCATGGATTTTAACCAATCACTTAAGGTCGTCATAATTTGTGAAACCGGCGGGTTAATCACATAAATCATGGCAAGACCGACAATCAAGGTACCAAAGAGCGGGAGAATTAGAATCGGTTTTAAAGAGGTTAAACTCGCTGGCAATTTAATGGTTGCATTTAACCCTTTCACCACATAACCCGCTAAGAAACCCGCGATAATACCACCTAAAATCCCTGCGCCCGCCGTGGTGGCTAACATACCGCCAATAAGACCTACTGCAAGCCCCGGACGATCTGCGATAGAAAAGGCCACATAGCCGGCAAATACCGCAATCATCAGATGGAATGCGGCGCCACCGCCGATATCCATTAAGGCTTTTGGAATACCATGAAAAATTGTTTCATCTTTGAAGGCTTCGATACCAAACATGAAGGAAATCGCGATTAACAAACCACCGGCAACCACCAACGGCAACATGTGCGATACACCTGTCATCAAATGTTTATAGACGCCTTTTTTCTCGCCGCTTTCTTCTGATTTCGCAGAAGATTTTGCTGCGCCGCCTTCATAAATTTTTGCTTCTTTAAATGCCTTATCGAATTCTTGTGCGGTTTTCTTTAACGCCAAACCGGTCGATGTACGATACATCGGTTTTCCTTGGAATTTATCTAACGGCACATCAATATCCGCCGCAACAAAGACTAAATCTGCTGCAGCGACTTCTTCAGGGGTAATTTCATTACCAGCGCCCACTTGGCCACGCGTTTCGACTTTTACCTGCCAACCTTGTTTTTTCGCATAGGTTTCAATGGCTTCAGCAGACATAAAGGTATGCGCAACCCCTGTCGGACAAGCTGTCACTGCGACAATATTTTTGACGCCAGAAGCGCAGCCAAATTCAACCGCACTTTGAACTGGTTGAACATAGTCCATTGCTTGATTAAGCGCATTCGTCAGCGTGACTTCAGGTGATGCAATTGCCGCATCTTCATTGGCTAAAAAGACTTTTTTGCCCACAAATTCAGCAGAGTTTGGCAAAGTAGATCCGAAAACAATCACTAAATCCGCCTCTTTGGCTTGCTCAACCACAGTATGATTGGCTTTTTTCGCTGCCATGCCCAATGCTTGGCGAAGTAAATAGGCTTTTGCCGCACCAATTTGCGGAGATTGAGTTAAAAACAAATTCATTACATTATCCTTCAATCACAGAAATTTTGACATTCGCCAGAATTGGCTCAAGCAAGGCGATATCGCTCACCCCTACGTTACTTTGCGAAACCGCAAAGGCTGAAACAGCACTTGCAAACGCTAAAGTTTCCGCTTGAGACAAGCCTTTTTCAATACCGTAAATTAAGCCAGCCACCATAGAATCACCCGCTCCTACGGTGCTCACCACGTTTTCACATTTAGGTGGTTGAGCTTGAATAACAGCTTGATCACTCAGCCATAAAGAACCATTCGCGCCCATCGAAATAATCACATTAGCAATGCCTTCTGCTTTAAGTTTTTTAGCTGCCGCAATAATTTCATCAAGAGAATTTAACGGATGACCAATCCACGCTTCTAATTCGCGATGATTTGGTTTTACCAACCAAGGATAGGCTTTCAAACCTGCTGTGAGTGCCGCATTACTGCTATCTAATACGACTTTAACACCGGCTTGATGCAACTGATTAAGCCAATCCGCGAATAATTCAGGACTGACACCACGCGGTAAACTGCCACATACCGCAACAATATCAAAGTTTTGGCAATACGCTAATGAATCTGCTGTAAATTGCTGCCAAGCTTCTGGGGTGATTTGATAACCTAAGAAATTTAGGTCTGTCACATCGGCTTCGGTTTCCGTAATTTTTACGTTAATGCGAGTTTTACCTGCTACTCGATGAAATTTGTCTTCTAATCCTTGTTTTTTAAATAGCGTTTCAAAATCACCGACGTTGTCTTCCCCTAAGAAGCCACCAACGGCCACCTCTACGCCCAAATCTTTTAATACCTTAGCGACATTGATGCCTTTGCCGGCAGGGAAAATACCGAGTGTTTCAACAGTGTTCACTTCGCCGATTTCAATACGAGGCAAACGCCCAACTAAATCATAAGCGGCGTTTAAGGTAATTGTTGCTACTTTTGCCATCACTTACCCCCGACCTTCGCCTAAACCACTTTCAATGACTGCACCAATACCCTCAATCGCTTGCTGAGCTTCTTCACCACTCGCCACAAAACGTAGGCGGTGACCTTTCACGACACCGAGTGCCACAATTTTCATCAAACTTTTCGCGCTGACTAATTGGGTGTTACGATCTAAGTTTTGTACCGCAACCGACGCATTATATTTTTTCACTTCATTAACAAGCACCGCACTTGGACGAGCGTGCAAACCGTGTTCATTACGAATCATAAATACCGCTTCAATGGCATCGGCTGGTAAGCCCGTGTTTTCTTCGTGGATTTGTGGTGCATGCTCGCTGCTTACTTCAATAGTATCTGGTTCAGCCGGTGGTACGGCAGATACGCTTTCGCCAAGCCCACTCGCAATAATCTTACCTAAGGCTTCAATGGCTTGTTTCGCATCATCACCTTCCGCAACAAAACGTAAGCGATGACCTTGAGTCACACCTAATGCCACGATTTTCATTAAACTTTTTGCACTAACTGGTGCGGTTTCTCGAGTAAGATTTTGTACCGTAATTTTGGAGGTGAATTTTTTCACCTCATTGACAAGCACCGCACTTGGGCGAGCATGCAAGCCATGTTCATTACGAACAGTAAAGGTGCCAATCACTGCACCTGTAGCGATTTGGTCTTCAGATTGAGTTGCTGCAACTGGCACTTTACCGCCATTAAGTACGGTCAAAATTTGCTGCGTATTACCACTTAATAAAATATTTTGGACTTCATCATCCAATAAACGCGCTAATGTCTCATTGATTTGATCGTTAACCGCCGAAATCGTCAACACGCCTTTCACCGCTTTGCCATTATGATTAAAAATGGTTTTCGCACGACTGAATGCTAAGGCATTTTTCACATTACCTGATACGGCATCGGTTACCCATAACCCTTTACCAAGCGGCAGAGCAGAATTGGATACCACTTCAGAAACAAAGCTATTTTCAACCGCACTTTGCTGTTGTAATTTACCTGCATTGATGGCGGTAAGGGTGAGCAAACTTTGCGTTTCAATATCTAAACTTAATGTTTCTTCAGCAATGCTAAAAGCATCGCTTTCACCTAACAAAATCGCACGGAATTTTTCAACATTTGTTAATGTCGCTAACTGTGCCGCAGTGTCTTCATCACCTAAAACATGCGTTAATTGACGAAGTAAAGCAAGATGCTCATCAGAACGGGCAGCAATACCAATCACAACATAAGCAATATTGCCTTCTCCCCACTCAATACCTTGTGGAAATTGGAAAACTTGCACACCGGTTTTTTTCACCATCGAACGGGTTTCTAATGTACCGTGTGGAATCGCAATCCCATTGCCTAAAAAAGTGGAGGTTTGTTGTTCACGTCCAAGCATGCCTTGCAAATAGCCTTGTTCAACATTGCCAGCTTGCTCTAACGCACTTGCAGCCATTTCAATAGCTTGCAGCTTATTTGTTGCCGTAGCATTTAAATGAATGTTGCTTTCCGAAAGTTCTAACATTCTAGCTCCTTCACATTGATGATTTAAAAAAAGAAAAGCTGCTGATGAGATCACTCATCAACAGCTCAAATTGATTATTGGCCGGCACAGGCTTTGAGTAGCATTTCGCTACCTTGGGAAATGTAGGCGTCATTTTCACCGCGTTCTTTACCTTTTTGCAAATCACGCATAGCATCGTAGATCCCTTGCGTCACACTTGGAGAATCCACTTTTTGCCAACAATTTGTACTTAAACGGCTGAAGTTAGTTTGTAATGCCTCTGCATGTAATACACCACTGTAATAAGCATACACATCAGAATCATGACCACCTGTGTAGAGTTTATCTTGAATTTGTTTGATTGGTACAACAATACGACCGAGATACCAGTCATTTGCACCACTTGCAAAATTATCCACAAAGAAGTTCTTTGTCACGCGATCTTTATAGGTTGCTACGGTCGCCTCATAAGCCGCCGCATAAGATTTTTGGTCGATTTTATCTTTATCTAAATCAATGACCTTTTTGTCTTTACCCATAAATGGAATGTAAGAGGTCATATCCGAAATCGAAGAACAACCCGCAAGCATTACTGCCACAAAGAATACCGAGATTTTTTTAAACATTAAATTTTCCTTATTTATAGGCGGTTAAAACCGCCGTTAATTATACTTAGAATGGGAGGTTAAGCAAGGCAGCACCTAGTACTACGCTGATTCTTTGCTCACGCCGTTGTCTTTGACAATCGAAACTAAAATTTGATCAATTTTGAAGTTTTCGGTATCAATAACTTCAAATTTATATTTATCGTATAACACAAAATCGGTTTTTTTCGGAATTTTGCGTAACATATACATCATAAAGCCACTAATAGTCTCGTAATTTTCTGAATCAGGGAAAGATTCAATATCCAAAACGCGCATCACATCTTCAAGTGGCGTTGCCCCATCAATTAACCAAGAGTTTTCATCGCGGCTAACGATTTGCTCTTCTTCGTTAGAAACCAATTCTCCCATCACAATACTCATCACATCGTTCAAGGTAATTAAGCCCATTACAAGCGCATATTCATTGACGATAATCGCAAAATCTTCCCCCGTAGATTTAAACAACTCCAATACTTCATATAACGACAGCGTATCTGGGATAAATAACGCTTTACGCAATAAACGGCTATCCGTTAAATCTACCACTTCTTGTTGAAGATAGAGTGTTAATAAGGTATGTGATTCCACATAACCTAAAATCTTATCCAAACCATTATCACAGATCACTAATTTAGAATGAGAGTCTGCCGATAAGGTATTCAACACTTCCTGACGGGTGAAAGTGCGGTCTAAAAATACGATGTTCTCACGAGTCGTCATGGTTGAAGACACAGTGCGCTCTTGCATTTCAAAGATGTTTTCAATCAAATAATGCTCTTGTGTTTTTAGCACGCCCGCTTCAGCACCAGCCTCCACAATCGCCACAATGTCTTCTGGAGTCATATTATCTTCGCGCTTAGTGGATATCCCCATTAAATGGAAGAAGATATTAGAAAGACCATCAAAAAACCATACAATAGGTTTTAAGAAGAAAATGAAGACTTGCATAATGCCAATAGTCCGTAACGCAACACCTTCAGGATTAATCAATGCGAGACGTTTCGGAATTAAATCGGCTAATAAAACAAATGTTGTGGTTACCATGAAAAAAGCAATCCAAGAGGAGGCTGGCTCAACCCATTCTGCCGTGGTGTATTCATGTAAAAAACTCTGTAAGTGAAGACTAATTGTTGCTTCACCAATCACCCCACCAAGTACGGCAACCATATTAAGTCCAATTTGTACTACAGTAATGAAACGCCCTGGCTGTTCCTGTAATTTTAAAACTTTCTCCGCTTTGATATTGCCTTCATTGGCCAACGCTTGTAGTTTAATGCGTCTTGCACCCGCGAGAGAAATCTCAGCTGATGACAAGATTGCACTGACAATAATTAATACGATTAAAATAAAAATCGCTGCAGATAAACTCATAATGTTCTCTTTATTGGTTTTAAAGTGCGGTCAATTTACCGCTGGTTTTTAGGTTAGAAATGTTATTATTAAATTGTGAGGGCGTTCTATGACGCCCTATTTAAGAAACGCTAATTTTCGCTGTCGAACCAGCCGCGTACAAATTGTATAGAAAGGAAAAGGGTAACGAATAGGAATGCATAGAATACCCAAGATAAAATCGGATGACTTGGTGTCACATCGCCGCTTATTTCTTTTACTGACAAGGCATTACGATATTCATCAAACATCGTCATCCGCCAGCCGTAATACTTGATTTGTACTAATTTGTTTTCATTACCCAAGGCTTGAACTTGAGCCTGTAAGTTTGCTGAACCAAATTTAAAGTAGAATGGAAAACCCCAACGGGTATCTTCATTACGATACACCATGATTTTGCCATCATCATTTTGTGTATTGATAAAATACACATCGCGCGTTGGACCATCAGCCGGATTCGATTTTGTAATCGGACCATCTTTATCCACACGTTTCACTTCCACACCCGTTACTCGCGTTACATCATAGTGTGGGAAAACGTAGTCCACCACAGCAAACATAAAGCCGTGAAAAACAAAGACCACTAAAAATAAAAAGTATTTAAAAAACTTACGCATAACACTCTCTCATTTAAATCGATGATTTATTGTACATTAATTTTAAATAAACGCTCGAAGTTTTGTGTACTAATTTGTGCAAATTCTTCCATAGACAGCCCTTTTAACGCTGCCACATATTCACACACCTCTCGCGTATAGGCAGGTTGGTTCTCTTTGCCACGATAAGGCACGGGTGCTAAGTAAGGCGAATCCGTTTCAACTAACAAACGATCTGCTGGTACATAACGAATGGCTTCGCGAATACTTTCCGCGTTTTTAAAGGTAATAATGCCAGAACAAGAGATGTAAAAACCTAAATCAAGCGCCTTTTTCGCAAAATCTAAGGTTTCCGTAAAACAATGAATTAATCCACCGCACTTTTCTGCCTGGTGCTCACGCAACATAGCAATGGTATCTTCTGTTGCTGAACGCGTATGAATAATCACGGGTTTATCCACTTCATTAGCAATTCTGATTTGATCCGCAAAAACCGTTTGCTGCAACGCTTTATTATCCGCGCTGTAATAATAATCCAAACCAATTTCGCCAATTGCGATCACTTTTTTATCTTGGGATAAACGTAATAAACGATCGGCATCGTAAGGTTCTTCTTCAAGATCTAATGGATGCACGCCGCAAGCTAAAGACACATTCGGAAATTTTGCTAACTCAGGGTAAGCTTTTTCAAAACGGCTTAATGTTACGCCAATCGCCAACAAATGCTTCACATCTCGTGCTTGGGCTTTGGCCACCACATCAGCAATATCTTTGTGTAAATTTTCATAATCCAATGCATCTAAATGGCAATGGGAATCTACGATAAACATAATTTATTTAGTCCTTAAATACGTCGGTAATTAACTTCGTCAAACCATCTAGTAACATTAATTCCGTGTTAACGCCATTAATGGTAAGTAAATCCGAGCGTACTTTTTGCATAATTTTATTCGCGGTTAATAACCCAAGCGCTGTTTGCTCATCTGCAAATTGAGTTACACCTGTTTTAAGATCAAGTGTTTGCCAGCCACTTTGTATTTCGAGTTTGTATTTAATGGCATCGCTTAAAAACGCTAAAATCCAATCCACTTGCTGTATGGTGCGTTCTTTTTCAAAGAAAGGCAAAATTTCCAAAGGCGAACGGCGACGATAAAACAGCCAAAATTGACGTAGGAAATTCTTCCGTTGTTCAATTAATCCTTGCTGTAGTGTTTCTAATGCTAACAGCGGACGCCCCAAATTCATCGCAAGTGCGGTCAATAATTCTGATGTTTCTGCCTGAAATTGAGAAGAAAGCCAGGTTAAGGCTTCCGCTTCTGTTGGCAAAGGAACATTCCACACTTGGCAACGGCTGTAAATAGTCGCTAACAATGAAGAGGATGGCTCTGTTTGCAACAAGAAATACGTGTTCGGACGTGGCTCTTCCAAAGTTTTAAGCAACGCATTCGCTGCTGCTTCCGTAAGACGTTCTGCATCTTGGATATACACTAATTTATTGCCGTTTTGTTGCGCGTGTTGGCTGACAACTTCATTAATCGCCCGTACCTGATCAACGCCAATGTCTTTGCCTTCTTGAGAGGCTAAAACATGAAAATCGGGGTGACTTTGCGCTGCCATTAAGTGACAAGCATGACAATGCCCACAAGGTGCATTATCTGGCGTTTGACACATAATGCGTTTTGTCAAAGCCTCAAACAAACCTTCAGCACCGAGACCTTGATCAGCTTTAATCAATAATGCATGATGCCCCAAACCTTCGCTAAAAGTTTGGCTAATTTTGTGATAAGTAGGCACTAACCAAGGACAAAGTTCGCTCATTTTGCTTGTGAAACCCACCAACTTTTGACCGCACTTTGTATGTCTGCTTGTACTTGTGCCAAAGCCTGACCTGCATTAATAATCGCAGCTTTCGGATTGTTTTGCACCAATTCCAAATAACGTTGGCGGGTACGATGGAAGAAATCGAGTCCTTGTTGTTCAATGCGGTCTAATTCACCACGACCTCTAGCACGAGCAAGCCCTTCTGCAGGATCAATGTCTAAATACAGTACAAAATCAGGCTCAAAGTCGCCTAATACCATATTTTTTAAATTCGCCATAAGCGTTTGGTCAAACTGACGCCCACCGCCTTGATAAGCCTGTGAAGACATATCATGGCGATCACCCAGCACAATTTTACCTTCTGCCAATGCTGGCTTAATCACATTTTCTACCAATTGAATTCGTGCCGCATAAAGCATCAACAATTCCGCTTTATCGGTAACAAGCTCTGCTGTTTCATGCTTGATTAAATGGCGTAATTTTTCGGCTAACGGTGTGCCACCCGGCTCACGAGTAAACACAATATCGTTTACACCAAGAGATTTTAATGTATCCACCACCGTTTGCATGGCGGTACTTTTACCTGCACCTTCCAGCCCTTCAATAACGATAAATTTGCCTTGCATTAGTTGGCTCCTTTTTGTTGGTTACGATACCAACGTAAATATTCTTGCACTGCTTTATTATGCTCGTTCAGATTACGAGTAAATTTATGACCGCCACTTCCATCAGCAACAAAATAATAAAAATCTGTTTTTGCTGGATGCGCCACAGCCTGTAAAGCACTTTCACTCACCATCGCAATTGGTGTCGGCGGTAGCCCCTCAATCATATAGGTATTGTACGGGGTCATCGTTTCCAAATCTTTTTTACGAATATTGCCGGTATAACTCTCACCCATTCCATAAATCACGGTTGGGTCAGTTTGTAGTTTCATATTGGCTTTTAAACGATTAATAAATACGGAAGCCACTTGTGGACGCTCCGCCGCAATACCCGTTTCTTTCTCCACAATAGAAGCCAAAATCAGCATCTGATACGGATCCGCTAAAGGGAGATTTTCATCACGTTCATTCCACGCTTTATCTAAGGCTTTTTGTAGACGGGTAGTTGAACGTTTTAATAATTCAAGATCAGTCGAGTTTGGCGTGTAATTATAGGTATCTGGATACAACCACCCCTCCATGTTATTCCATTCGTAAACGGCTTTTGAAACGGCTGGAATATCTAATAACGCCATAATCTCTTTATCCGTTTTACCTTGCAAGGTTTGTTTTAAGTGCGGTGCATTTTCAAGGTTTTTACGCCATTCCTTGAACGTTTTACCCTCAATAAACTTCACACTAAATTGTGCTTCCTTACCGGAATTAATCATATCTAATAAATCTTGCAACGTTTTTACGCCCGTTAAAGAATAAGTTCCCGCTTTCACTTTGTTGAGCTGAGGTTGTAATTTCAATAACCAAGGTAATAAATCGGCATTATCAAGAATTTTTTCCTGCTCTAATAACGCAGCGAGTTTACCGCCTGTGGTTCCTCGCTCAATCGTAAGCAATTGATCTTGCTTGACATTCACTGGCGTATGAACAAAACTTGTTAGTTTTTGATAACCCCAAAAACCAACACCGCCAAGAATAAGCAGAAGAATCAGTAAAAAGACAAAAAATTTTTTCATGCGTCACTCATTTTATAAAAACGACAAAAGGGGCAAAATGCCCCCTTATTCTAACGTTTTCTGTTATTTATCGAAATATTGAATATCAGCATTTTTACGTAATGCTTTCACCCAGTCTTTGGTTGCTTCTTGTAATTGGCTATTCACGATTTGTTCGTAAGCTTTTTGACGATAGGCATCTTCTGTTTTATCGCCATCACGAGTACCGGTTACTTCGAGAATATGCCAACCAAATTCAGATTTAAACGGTGCTGAAATAGTACCTTGTGGGGTTGTTTCAACCATTTTTGCAAATGGACCTACATAAGCTTCTGGGAAAGCATAGCCTAAGCTTCCGCCATTCGCACCAGATAAATAATCTTTAGAATATTTTAATGCGGCATCGGCAAATGTCATTTTGCCAGAAATAATCTCGCTACGAATACGTTCTAATTCTGCTTTAGCTTGTGCATCATTCAGCAATGGGTTTAATTTTAATAAAATATGACGAACTTCATACTCTTTGCCCATCACTTTTTGCGCTGTGCCTTTTGCTTTTGCTTCATCGAGCATTTGTTTACCCAATGCATCCACTTGCTCGCGAGTCACATCTACGCTGTTTTGAATAGCATGGTTACGCACACCCGCCATTAACATTTGGCGAGAAATTTGTTGTTTAAATGCATTTAAGGAAATGCCTTGATAATCGAGCGCATCTAAGAATTGACCATAAGTTAAACCATTTTTTGCCGCAATATCTTCTACGATACGGTTTACTTCAGCTTGGTTTACTTTTACACCTGATTCTTTGATAGCTTTCTCTGTCAGCATATCATCAATAATCTTATCTAATGCTGCACGTTGGCTACCTTTCTTGCCCATTACGGCATTCACTTGGCTTTGTAAAATTGGTGTACCATTTACGGTCGCCACAACGCGTTCTTCTGCTTGTACTTGAGAAAAAGTAAACAGACCGATCATGGCAAATAAAAGAGATTTTAACATTGATTTTTTCATTTTAGTTGTCTTAAAAAATAATAGGATAATGCTCGTTAGATTATCAATTTTATCAAAGGTTCACAATAGGCTGACAGTTATTTAGGCAATAAGGCCACTTCATAACAACCATCGTATTTTAATGTGCGAACCTGAACTTGTTCATCACGGGAAGTCGGCACATTTTTACCTACATAGTCTGCCCGAATTGGTAATTCACGGTGTCCACGATCCACTAAAATCACCAATTCAATTTTAGCTGCTCGACCAAAATCCGTTAACGCATCCATCGCGGCACGAATGGTTCTTCCAGTGAATAGTACATCATCGATCAAAATGACTTCTTTCCCCTGAATATTCATATAACTTGAGGCACCGCTATACACAGGGGTTGGATTTTCAGGTTCAACATACTCTAAGTCATCGCGGTAAAATGTGATATCCAATTCCATCATTGGAAGACTCACACCATTCAACTCTTCAATGCGACGTTGAATCAATTCGGCAATTTCAGCACCACGGCGTTTCACCCCAACTAAAATCACATTATTGAAATCTTGGTGCTTTTCAATAATTTCATGGGAAATACGCGAAATAGTGCGTAAAAATCTGTCTGCATCAATAATGATTTTTTCCATTTTATCTCTCGCTTTATTTATCTCACCTAAAGTGCGGTTAAAAAACACTGATTTTTTGACCGCACTTTTACTGGAATATTAACCAAATTCTAGCTCTACCGCATTTTCGCCGAGCAAATTCACCAATTCTGTTAGAATCTCATCCGTTGGCGTAATCGACCATTGAATCCCTAAACGCAATAACGCACGACCTTTTGCGCTTTGATAATATACGTTAATTGGTAAAGTACCGCCACTAACCGGTTCTAACATTTCTTTCAGTTTCTTAATAAAACTTGGGCTAATCTGCTCCTCAGACAAACTGATAGCCAAAGATTTTGCATAACGGGAACGCGCTTCATCTAAGGTCATTAAATCCCGTACCGACATTTTTAGTCCGCCTGAAAAATCGTCAAAACTCACTTGGCCAGATACCACCACAACTGTATCTTTTTGCAGCTTTTCACCAAATTGATCTAAGCTTTCCCCAAACAGGGTTAAATCCAAACGTCCAGAACGGTCATCAATGGTTGCGATACCGATGCGATTGCCTTTTTTCGTTGTCGCGAAGCGAGTTGAGACTAGCAAACCGGCTACCGTACTAATTTGCCCACGGCGATTTGGCGTAAGATCTTTTAATCGCGTAGAACTGTAATGAGAAAGTTCTTTTAAATAACGACTCACAGGATGGCTGCTTAAATACAAACCGAGGGTTTCGCGCTCACCATCTAAAATTTGTTTTTCTGTGTAAGGTGGCGTATGGGCGTAAGCATTTTCCACTTCTTCGTGTGTTTCTGTCAGCACACCGAACATATCGGTTTGTCCCATGGCCTCATCTTTTGCATGCTGATCTGACGCTTTGAGTGCATCTTCTAGATTCTTAGATAACGCTGCACGGTGTGGCCCTAACTTATCAAATGCGCCCGACATAATCAGACTTTCAAAAGTACGACGGTTAATTTTTTTCAAATCAACGCGAGCACATAAATCAAATAAATCTCTGAAAATCCCACCTTCATTACGAGCGGTAATCAATGCATCAATCGGACCTTCACCCACACCTTTAATGGCGCCGATACCGTAAACAATCTCACCATTTTCATTCACACTGAAATGATGTTTTCCTACATTGATATCCGGTGGGGTAACTTTTAAGCCCATACGCAAACATTCATCATATAAGCCAACAATTTTATCGGTATTATCCATTTCCGAGGTCATTACCGCTGCCATAAACTCAGCAGGGAAATGGGTTTTCAGCCAAAGGGTTTGATAAGATACTAACGCATAAGCGGCAGAGTGCGATTTATTGAAACCATAGCCGGCAAATTTTTCCACCAAGTCGAAAATTTTCATGGAAAGCTCACCATCAACACCATTTTTTTCAGCGCCTTCTTTAAACACAGAGCGCTGTTTCGCCATTTCCTCTGGCTTTTTCTTACCCATCGCACGACGTAATAAGTCTGCACCGCCAAGAGTATAACCCGCTAATACCTGAGCAATTTGCATGACTTGCTCTTGGTACAAAATAATACCATAAGTTGGCTCTAAAATCGGTTTAAGGCTTTCATGTTGATAGTTTGCGTCAGGATAAGACACTTCTTCTCGACCATGTTTACGGTCAATAAAGTTATCCACCATGCCCGATTGTAATGGACCTGGTCGGAATAACGCCACCAACGCGATAATATCTTCAAAACAGTCTGGCTGCAGGCGTTTAATCAAATCTTTCATCCCGCGCGATTCCAACTGGAATACGGCAGTCGTTTCAGATCGCTTCAGCAACTCAAAAGATTCAGGATCATCTAATGGAATAGCGGCAATATCGACTAACGGTTTGCCTTCACGAGTAAGGCGGGCATTAATCATATCTAGTGCCCATTTGATAATGGTGAGTGTACGCAAACCTAAGAAGTCAAACTTCACTAAACCGGCATATTCCACATCATTTTTATCGAAGTGGGTAACAGGATGAAGTCCCTCGTTGTCGCAATAAAGTGGTGCAAAGTCTGTAATCAAAGAAGGGGAAATCACCACGCCACCTGCGTGTTTACCTGCATTTCGCGTGACACCCTCTAGCTTACGCGCCATATCAATCAAGGCTTTGACTTCTTCATCTGAATCATATGCTGTTTGTAGTTGCGGTTCAGCCTCAAAAGCCTTGGCTAAGGTCATACCTGGATCAGGTGGAATCATTTTCGAAATACGATCCACAAAGCCATAAGGATGACCTAACACACGCCCCACATCTCGAATTACCGCTTTGGCCGCCATGGTACCGAAGGTAATAATTTGTGATACCGCACCACGACCATAGGTTTCTGCGACATGATCGATAACGCGATCCCGTCCATCCATACAGAAATCCACGTCGAAATCGGGCATGGAAACACGCTCTGGATTGAGGAAACGCTCAAAAAGAAGATCGAATTCAAGGGGATCTAAATCGGTAATTTTTAGTGCATACGCCACCAATGAACCTGCACCAGAACCACGTCCAGGCCCTACCGGAATATCATTGTCTTTTGACCACTGGATAAACTCCATAACGATTAAGAAGTAACCCGGGAAGCCCATTTGGTTGATCACATCGAGTTCGACTTGAAGACGCTCATCATATTCCGGTCGTCTTTCTGCCCGCACTTTTTCATCGGGGAATAAAAACGCCAACCGCTCTTCCAAACCTTCTTTGGATTTCATCACCAAATAATCTTCCGTACTCAGATCACCTGTTGGGAATTTTGGAAGGAAATACTCACCCAAACGCAAAGTGACATTACAGCGTTGCGCAATTAATACCGTATTTTCAAGCGCAGAAGGAATGTCCGAAAATAAGTCACACATCTCTTCTTCTGAGCGGAAATATTGTTGTTCGGTATAACGTTTTGGACGTTTCGGATCGTCAAGGGTATAGCCATCATGAATAGCAACTCGAATTTCGTGTGCCTCAAAATCATCAGGCGCAAGAAAGACAACATCGTTGGTTGCGACAAGTGGTAAATCATGGGCTTCAGCAAGTTTTAATGCGGCTTGAATATAACGCTCTTCATCTGGACGACCCGTTCTGGAAAGTGAAAGGTAAAAATGGTCAGGAAAAAATTCTTGATAAAAACTGACCGCACTTTCAGCTTCAAAGCTATTTTCTTTAAGAAGTTTTTTCGCGATATCGCCTTGTGTGCCACCTGATAAAACAATTACACCCTCACGGTGTTCAATCAACCATTCCTGGTCGATATAAGGCAAGTCCACATAGCCGCGTTGATAGGCTTTTGAAAGCAGTAATGTGATGTTTTTATAGCCTTCATTGTTCTTGGCAAGTAAAGTGAGGGTGAATAATTCCTCACCACATAGCTCGCTTTTAACATGAACATCTGCGCCAATAATCGGTTTAATCCCCGAAGAAAGGGTTTCACCATAAAAACGCACTACACCGCAGAAATTGGTAAAATCCGTTAATGCCAACGCAACCATATTGTTTGCAGCACACGCTTTGACCAATGGTTTCACTTTCACGATACCATCGATCATTGAAAAATCGGTGTGTGTACGAAGATGTACAAAACGCGGTTGAGTTGACATGAATAATCCTTATGTTGATAGTTAAAACAGATAACTTAGGCTTTTTTAATATCTATTCTAGCTAAGCCTTCTTTAAAAGCGAATCCATAACGTCTTGGTATTGATGCTTCAAATCTACCATTCTCTACGGTAGTTTCATAGCTGCAAACTTTAAATTCAGGCACACGAATAAAGGAATAATCGACATTGACCATAGGCGATATTTTTGAATATAACGTCCATCTGACTTTGCACCCTTCTTCAAAAGAGGTTTTCGCATCAAAAACGCTTGCCCCTTCGCAATGCGCAATTTGGTAATTAGGGTAAAACTCCCCAGGGAAAGGTTTTGCATTACAGAAATTAAATACCCTATCATGTGAGAATACATCTTGACGAATATAGCCCCACAAGTCTTCAGCAAGGAAATCCTGATCAGCAAAATGACGAGAGTCATAACCCTTATCCACAAAACGTTGAATTCTTGCTTCCATATCTGGCACCGCACCAGCTTTAGCCCCCCACATCCCCGCTAAAATAAGTGCGGTATGGGAGCCAGAATCACGCATTGTATGGAATGAACGACCACTTTCAATCCATTCGGCCACGGCTTCAGCTTCCCGGTGAGAGACCACGGAGTCAGCACCTCGGAAGATCACATACTCAGCTTCAGGGTCATTAATTGCAAGAAAACGCCACATTGCACCAGGCCATTTATTCACAGGTGAAGTGACATAAACCACTTCTGCATCATTATTTTTTAATCGTTGAATCGTTTCAGATGAGACCGAATCATCCACATAAAAACGGCATACCCAACCAGGGAATAACATCGGAGAAACCTGTGTATTTAATACTGCCGGCTCAATATATTTAGAGTTATTACCAAATAAAGAAAACGCAATAATTCGTTTACCATTTTTAGGCGCAGGCGCAGGAACCATTTCCTGTTTTGGAATGGGAATGGCTTTATCTTTCAACTCAAGGGCTAAACTACCATAAAAACCTGAGCGTTCCCAATCATCTACTGCACCATAAGCATGTGCCAATAAATCTAAAGCCGGAATATATTGCGCATCTACTTTTAATGTTTTTAATTCTGCTTCGATCGCTTCTTGCCATTTTAATTGTTGCAAATAAACATAAGCAATTTTATGAGGGTATTCAGGATTATTGGGATCAAGTAAGCAAAGCTTTTCAGCCAGCTTGACTGCTTCATTATATTCTTTGTTTTCAAGGGAAGAAACGTAAGAACGCTCTAGCGCTTTTTGTGCGTCCATATTATTCATAATCAAAATAAATTGGTCATAATTATTACGCCGGAACTATAAAGTACCGGCGTAACGAAATTTTATATTCAAGTTTTATTATTTTCTTGCCAATGGTGGCACGAAAGTTAAACCTAAATCCCAAGGTTGTTCAATCCAAGTGTTTTGCGGAATATCAATCACATAATCATCCACTAACTCAGCACCTGCAGGTTTTGCGAATACCGTAACAAATTTCGCTTTTGGATACATTTCACGAATTGCACGAGCAGTGTTGCCGGTATCCACTAAATCGTCTACCACGATCATTCCTTCACCATCACCACTTGCACGGTGTAATACTTTTAATGCACCTTGTTCATCGTGATCATAACTCGCAATACACACGGTTTCCACGAAACGAATATTTAATTCGCGAGCAAGTACCGCTGCTGGGAATAAACCACCACGGCTTACTGCGATAATACCTTTCCACTGAGTGGCAGGAAGTAAACGTTCCGCTAATTTGCGGGCATGCATTTGGAACATATCCCAAGTCACAACATATTTTTCGCTCATAACAAATCCCTTCAACTTTGTCGCTAAATAAAAAAATTGCAGAATTTTAACCCGAAATGGCGTTTTATGCTATGATTTCCGCAAAAATTTTAATGAAAAAAGGAGTTCATTATGTCAGAAATTACCACATTACAACCGCAATTACTTTGGAAATGGTTTGATCAAATTTGTGCAATTCCACATCCTTCTCATCACGAAGATGCGCTCGCGACCTTTATTGTCAACTGGACGAAAGAAAAACAGTTTTTTGCTGAGCGTGATGAAGCCGGTAATGTATTAATTCGTAAACCTGCCACAGCAGGTATGGAAAACAGCCAACCTGTTGTGTTACAAGCACATTTAGATATGGTTCCACAAGCGAATGAAGGCAATCCACACAACTTCGCTCAAGACCCAATTCGCCCTTATATTGATGGCGATTGGGTAAAAGCACAAGGCACCACACTTGGCGCGGATAACGGTATCGGTTTAGCCTCGACCTTAGCGGTATTAGAAAGTACCGATATTGCACATCCACCACTTGAAGTGTTACTCACCATGACTGAAGAAACCGGCATGGATGGTGCCGTACACCTCCGTCGTAACTGGTTAAAATCGGAAATCTTAATTAATACCGACACTGAAGAAATCGGTGAAATCTATATTGGTTGTGCTGGTGGGGTGAATGCTAATGTTGAGCTACCTGTTCACCGTGAAACCAATTCATTCAACCATACTTTGCAAATTAACTTAAAAGGTTTGCGAGGCGGTCACTCTGGTTGTGATATTCACACCACTCGTGCAAATGCAATTAAAGTATTAGCGCGTTTATTAGCAAAACTCTCACAAAATCAACCGCACTTAGCACTTTCAGAAATTCGTGGAGGCTCAATTCGTAACGCGATTCCACGTGAAGCGGCCGCAACCATTTGCTTCAATCATGATGTTGAAAGCGTAAAAAGCGCGGTCAAAAATTTTGAAGTTTTATTGAAAGATGAGCTTGCTATCGCTGAACCAAACTTAACCTTAACCGCTGAGCTAGTTGAAAATCCACAACAAACCTTCACGCTTGAAACCACCAAAAAAGTGATTAATTTGCTGAACGTCTTACCAAATGGCGTAATCCGCAACAGTGATGTAATCAAAAATGTCGTGGAGAGCTCGTTAAGCATTGGTGTATTAAAAACCCTTGAAGATAAAATCAAAGGTACGATTCTTATTCGTTCGCTTATTGAAAGTGGTAAAGAGTATGTAGGAGAAACCTTAACTTCACTCGCTGAACTCACTGGCGCAACGGTTGAATTCTCAGGTTCTTACCCTGGTTGGAAACCGGTAAACGACACGGCAATTTTAGCCTTAATGAAAAAACATTATGCAGAAGTGCTTGGCAAAGAGCCGGTTATTAAAGTGATTCATGCAGGGCTTGAATGTGGCTTATTGAAAGAACATTATCCAAATATTGATATGATCTCTGTGGGCCCAACGATTCGCAACGCGCATTCACCTGATGAAAAAGTCCAAATTTCAGCAGTACAAACTTACTGGGAATTACTCACCAAAGTCTTAGCAGACATTAAATAATCCATAAATAAAAAGGGCTAAATATTACATTTAGCCCTTTATTTTTTATCTTTTATAAACTACGTAATGCTTCGATACGTTTTTCAAGTGGAGGATGGCTCATAAAAAGTTCGCTACGTTTGCCGTTAATCATAAAGGCATTAAGTGAACCTTCCATCTCTTGCGGCTCATGAATTTGTTGTAAACGTTGCAATGCCGCAATCATTTTTTCTTTTCCAACAAGCTGTGCAGAACCTGCATCTGCTCGGTATTCGCGATAGCGTGAGAACCACATCGCGATAATGCTCGCTAAAATACCAAACAAGATTTCTAACACCATTGAGACTAAGAAGTAAATGCCTGAACTACGACTTTCTTCATCGCCATTACGAGAACTTGCTACCACATTGGCGATCACACGAGATAAGAAAATCACGAAGGTATTCAATACGCCCTGTAATAAAGTCATTGTCACCATATCACCGTTCGCGATGTGTGAGACCTCATGAGCCAATACCGCCTCAGCTTCTTCTTCCGTCATAGAGTTTAATAAACCCGTACTAATCGCCACTAAAGAATTATTTTTAGTTGCACCCGTAGCAAAAGCATTCGCATCATTAGAATGATAAATCGCGACATCTGGCATTGGAATACCCGCTTGTTGTGCTTGACGGCGTACCGTTTCTACTAACCAACGCTCCGCTTGATTACGCGGTTCAGTAATCACTTCCGCACCCACAGAGCGCAATGCCATGGTTTTTGATAAGAATAATGAAATCAATGATCCAGCAAAACCGAAAAGCATTGCCATAATTAAAATGCCACCTGTACTATTTCCTGCAATACCGGTCACATTTAAAATAATCCCTAACACAAGCATCACAGCAAAGTTAGTGGCTAAAAATAAAAGGATTCGCATCATAATAAAGTTCCTCAATAAAATAGAAAGTAAACACTGTAATAATGGAGAATTTTTTACAAAATTCAAGGTTAAACAAATAATTTATTGTAAATCTTCTAAGGTATTAAAATTTACAAATCGTCCTTCTTGTTCGCCAAACTGGACAGCAACCGCACCATTTTTGTTCATAAATTGTAATAGACGGCGTTCGCCTTCGTTTAAATAAGCGCGTAACTTCTCTTTAAGCTGAACTGACATCAAACAAAATGTCGGGTGTTCACGCTCCTTATCTTTTGCATAAGCAATTAAAGTGCGGTCATTTTTAACCGCGCTTTTTAGTTTTTCTAATAAGTTTTGTGGAAAATACGGACTATCACAAGGCACAAAAAGTACAAAATCTGTTTTAGCTTGTTCGAGTGATGTTAGCATACCACTCAACGGTCCCTGAAAATCAGGCAATTCATCTGAAAATACGGGAAACCCCCATTGAGCATACTCCGTATGGTGACGATTAGCATTAATCGATATATCAACTACTTGGGGTTGTAAGCGCTCAATCACATGACTAATTAACGGTTTATTTTGTAAAAGCTGTAAGCCTTTATCCGCCCCATTCATTCTCCGTGCTTTTCCGCCAGCCAAAATAACCGCACTTATTGTGTATTCCATATTTTCTTATTGCCTTATTTGAAGTATGATCTAGCCTTATTTTTCTCCATTTAAAAGGAAATAGCAATGAAATGTAAGCGTTTAAATGAAGTTTTGGAACTTTTACAACCTTACTGGTCTAAAGACCCAGATCTTAGCTTGCTACAAATTTTGCAAAAAATTGCTGATGAAGCAGGTTTCGATAAGCCAGTGGCAGAATTATCTGATGAAGTGATTATTTATCATTTAAAAATGCATGGCACAGATAAGTTTGAGCCAATTCCTGGCATCAAAAAAGATTATGAAGAAGATTTTAAAACCGCATTGTTAAAAGCGCGCGGAATTATTAAATAAGGAAAACAAATGAAAAAATTTTTATTTTTACTCGGTGCTTTATTTTCATTTAACGCATTCGCAGCTAATTTAGAAGAAGGTAAACAATACGTTCAAGTGGGTCAAACCGCTTCTGCACAGCCTGAAGTGATTGAATTTTTCTCTTTCTACTGCCCGCATTGCTATGCCTTTGAAATGGAATACCACATTCCAAAACAAGTTGCAGAAAGCTTACCAAAAGGCACTGAATTTAAACAATATCATGTTAACTTCTTAGGTCGTCAATCTGAAAACCTCACTCGTGCATGGGCATTAGCGATGGCACTTGGTGCAGAAAGCAAGGTGAAAGCGCCTTTATTTGAAGCCGCACAACAAGATAAATTAAGCTCAATGGACGATATTCGTAAAATCTTCATTGATAACGGGGTTACAGCTGAACAATTTGATAACAACATCAACAGCTTTGCTGTAAACGGTTTAGTGAATAAACAAGTAAATGCAGCGGAACAGTTCCAAGTACGTGGCGTACCTGATTTCTATGTCAATGGCAAATACCGTGTAAACCCTGAAGGCTTAAATTACGACGATTTCGTCAAAGATTATGTAGAAACCGTGAAAGGTTTATTGCAAAAATAAAAAAAAATTGGTTTAATGCCTGCCGTTTTTAAATATAAAGAAGAGAGATGATTATGGCTGCTAGTTTCAGTGTTACTCGTCGTTTTTTTGACGACAAAAACTACCCACGCGGATTTTCCCGTCACGGTGATTATACAATCAAAGAATCCCAAGTATTAGAGCAATATGGTCAAGCGTTTAAAGCATTAGATTCAGGCGAGCGCAAGCCAGCGACAAAAGAAGAAAAAGAATTTGTTGCATTTTGCCGTGGTGAACGTGCACCAGAAACTTTCTTCGAAAAAACCTGGAATAAATATCGTACTCGCATTAACACAACAAAACGTGTTTACACCTTATCTGGTGATGTGAGCGAAGCGGCTTCTGGCGGCGAAGATTATTCTGGCGAATAATACATTTTAAAAGGCAGGCAGAAGCTTGCCTTTTGCTTTTTTACTCAATCCCCATGCTTGCCAAGGGCTGTGGGATATTTATCATTCAAACGTAAACATCAATGCAACTACCCATTTCCCAATATACCGAACTCCTGCAAAAAAAGACTGAAAAACTGACCGCACTTTTGCAGCCCTTTAACGCCCCAGAAATAGCCGTGTTTGATTCGCCGACTAGTCATTATCGGATGCGTGCAGAATTTCGTATTTGGCATGATAAAGGCGATTTTTATCACATCATGTTTGATCAAACCACCTTGCAACGTTATCGAGTGGATGAGTTCCCGATTGCCAGCGAGCTGATCAATCGCATGATGAAAGCCTTACTGCCATTATTAAAAACGCAGGAAGTATTACATAAAAAACTGTTTCAAATTGATTATTTGAGCACACTCAGCAATAAGATCATTGTAAGCCTACTTTACCACAAGCAACTCACGGAAGAATGGCAAAGCGCTGCAGCAAACCTAAAAGGTGAATTACAACAACTTGGTTTTGATGTGCAGTTGATTGGTCGAGCGAGTAAACAAAAAATCTGTTTAGAACAAGATTTTGTTGATGAAGTATTACCGGTAAAAGGGCGTAATTATGTTTATCGCCAAGTGGAAAACAGCTTTACCCAGCCTAATGCAGCTGTAAATTGTAAGATGTTGGAATGGGCGATTGATTGCACTCAAGGTTCGCAAGGGGATTTATTGGAGCTGTATTGTGGTAACGGAAATTTCTCTATCGCCCTTGCACAAAACTTCCGTAAAGTGCTTGCTACCGAAATTGCCAAGCCATCAGTGGCTGCCGCACAATTTAATATTGCGGAAAATGGTATAGATAATTTGCAAATTATCCGTATGTCGGCAGAAGAATTTACCCAAGCAATGAATGGCGTACGTGAATTTAATCGCTTAAAAGGCATTGATTTAAAAACCTATCAATGCAATACGATTTTTGTTGATCCACCACGAGCAGGGCTTGACCCTGACACGGTAAAACTGGTGCAGAATTACGATCGTATTTTGTATATTTCCTGCAATCCACATACCCTTTGCGAGAACTTGCAGACCCTAAGCCAAACCCACCGCATTGAAAAAGCGGCGCTGTTTGATCAATTCCCTTACACAGATCATATGGAAAGCGGCGTATGGCTGGTGAGAAAATAAAAATTCAACTGTTTGCCGAAGTAGGAACATTGTCAGAATTGACCGCACTTTGTTCCCCTTTTGGTATCGAGCATTGTACTGAAAGCCCGCTTGCATTGGTGCGAACCGAAACCCACCTTGCCCTACGTAAACTGGATGAACCCAAGTTGGGCGATGTCTTTGTAAATTTCGTAGCCGGCGCAATGGCTCATCGTCGTAAATTTGGCGGTGGACGTGGCGAAGCTGTTGCCAAAGCTGTAGGCATCAAGGGCTCAGAATTGCCTTCCGTGATTGATGCTACAGCCGGGCTTGGTCGAGATGCCTTTGTTTTAGCTTCTATCGGTTGCCAAGTGCGTTTAGTGGAACGCCATCCCGTGGTGTATTTGCTATTGCAGGATGGACTCAACCGCGCCTATCAAGATGCAGAAATAGGCGAAATGATGCAACAAAATATGCAATTATTGGGCGTTCATCATATTGCCGAACTCAATCCAAAAACAGAGAGTGCCGATGTGGTGTATTTGGATCCAATGTATCCGCACAAGCAAAAATCTGCCTTAGTTAAAAAAGAAATGCGCTTATTCCAACATTTAGTTGGTGCCGATTTGGATGCCGATGAGCTCTTGACACCTGCGTTACAATTAGCTCGTAAACGCGTGGTGGTAAAACGTCCTGATTATGCGGAATTTTTAGCGCAAAAAGCGCCCCATGTCAGTCGTGAAACCAAAAACCACCGCTTTGATATTTATATGGGAGAAGCACAATGCTAAAAGAAAGTGCTGTTGTAATGAGCTATGATGCGGAAACAGGTCTTGCTAAAGTGAAATGTCAGTCACAAAGTGCTTGTGGGGCTTGCTCGGCTAGAGAAGCCTGTGGAACAGCCTCCCTTTCTGAACTCAATGGAAAACGAGGCGAGCATATCTTCACGTTAGAAACAATCACGCCACTGCGCACAGGTCAAATGGTGGAAATCGGTCTAGAAGAAAAATCCATGTTATTTTCTGCATTATTAATGTATATCGTGCCACTTTTCACTCTATTGGTTGCAACATTGCTTTCTAACTATATCAGTGAAAATGAACTCGTCCGTGCGATTTTAATCTTTATTTTGACCGCACTTTCTTTTTTGATGGTTAAGCGTTATACCAAAAAACTCGGCCAACAAACAGAATTTCAGCCTATTTTGTTGAGAGTGTTGTCCTAAATAAAAAGAGCGGTTGAAAACAAATTAATTTTCAACCGCTCTTTTATACTTTAAGTTTATTGCAACTCGAAAGGCCTACATTAAGATGTAGGCTTTTCTTTTTTAATTAAGCTTGAGATTTTTTAAGGTCAAATTTGTAAGAAACAAAACCATACAATGTCCAACCGATAAAGGTCACAATTGAACCGTATAACATCGCTTGTTCACCTGCAGCATAAAGTGCATAGATACTATAGACTGAACCAATAAAGGCAACAAGTACAGTTTTTTTGTATTTTTGGTGAGGAACATTTTCAGTTTTCAACAATACGGCAAGTGCTGCCATTGAGAGCAAGTATGGAATAACGTTCGTTACTACCGCGAGGTCCACCAACACATTGAATTGTTTATTTAATGATGGGCTGATTGTCATTAATGATAGTAATGTTTGTAACGAAGTGATGGTTACCATACCAACGATTGGTGCATCTTTGCTAGTAACTTTTTTGAAGAATGCTGGGAAATAACCTTCTTCCGCTGAAGATTTGAATACTTGAGCGATAGTGAACTGCCAACCTAATAATGAACCGAAACAAGACATCACCATTAAGCCCATGATGACTTTACCGATTGTTTCATTAAACATATGAGCAAAGGCTAAACCGAACGGTGCTGTTGAATTAGCAAGTTCAAGGTTAGGAACAATACCTGCGATAACGTTAGTAGAAACGATATAAATTACCGCTGCACCTAAAGTACCACCAAGTACCGCGATTGGTACGTTTTTCTCTGGATTTTCAACCGCATCAGAGTTCGCACAAGCAGACTCTAACCCTAAGAATGCCCATAATGTCATTGAAATAGATACACCGATCGCTTCAAAAGTAGGCACGTTGTGTGGGTTCCAAGAATTTACATACATTGAACCATCAAACCATTTCCAACCGATGATTGAAATACCCACCACAGGAATAATTACACCCCAAATGGTGAATGAACTGATGTTACCCGTAATTCTTGCGCCACCGAAGTTAAGAACAGTCGCAAGCCAAAGAGTGAAGATCGTCCATAATGCGATAGAAAGTGGAGAAAGGGTTGCACCGAGGAACTCAGAACCATAACCAACAGCAGAAATCGCAATCGCAGTATTCGCAATAACTAACGACACACCATAAGTATAGTTCGCCATGAAGTTACCAGCTTTACCGAAAGAGTATTCGGCATAGCCACCCATACCACCGGATTTTCTACTAAACATACCGCATTGTGCGAATGCATAAGCTAAGGCTGTTGAACCAACTGCGGTTACAAGCCAAGAAACGATAGAAATAGTCCCAATTTCGGCTAATTTGGTCGGTAACATAATGATACCAGAACCCATCATATTAACCATAGTCAGAATGGTGAGTTGAACCACACCAATTTTATTACTTTTAGCACTCATAATTTATACTCCCTAAAGTGCGGTCAAAAAATCAGATGTTTTTAACCGCACTTTTTTTGTTTGTGCCGAGAGGGTTATGAGGAAAAACCTCATAACCACACTTTATTAATAGTCAGTTAAAACATAGCCATATGCACGAGTACGTCCATCAGGGTCTTTTTGTAAGTAAACCCCTTGGATTTCAGGTGCGAAACCAGGTAATGTGTTGATACCTTCTTCTAATGCGAGGAAGTATTTTTGTGCAGTCGGACTCCATCTTTCCCCTGGAACCACACATAACACACCTGGAGGATAAGGTAATGCACCTTCCGCAGCTACGCGACCAACAATGTCAGTTAATGCAACAAGTTCAACTTTGTTACGAACGAATTCAATATTCGCATCGTGTGGATTTAACGCATATTCCGGTAATGTTGCTTTGCGGAATAGGTCTTTTTGAAGTTGTTTTACATTGCGGCTTACATAAAGGTCATGCATTTCTTGGCATAATTGACGGATTGTGTAGCCTTTGTAGCGGTCTTCGTTGTTTTTGTACACGGTTGGCAATACATCTTTTAATAAAGAGTTTTGTTTAATGTGTTTTTCGAACAAGGCGATTTGAGCGACCAATGTTTGCATTTTGGTAAGAGTTTCTGCCGGAGTGAGCAAGAATAAGATAGAGTTCAAGTCACATTTTTCCGGAATAATACCGTTTTCACGTAAGTAGTTTGCAAGAATGGTTGCTGGAATACCGAAGTCTTCATATTCACCATTTTCTAAGCTGATACCTGGAGTGGTAAGTAAGAATTTACATGGGTCAACGAAGTATTGTTCATCCGCATAGCCTTCAAATTTATGCCATGTATCAGTTGGGTGGAATTTGAAGAATTCGAGGTTGGTTGCGATTTCTTCTGTGTCATAATCTTGCCATTTTTTACCTTTCACTGTTGTAGGGATGAATGGACGGATTAAATCACAGTGATTCAACACTAATTTACGTGCTTCGATACCCACTTTCACACATTCATGCCATAAGCGAAGACCTGCTTCACTACCTTGGATTTTCGCGTTCACATCTAATGTTGCAAACAATGGATAGAACGGACTGGTTGAAGCATGTAACATGAAGGCGTTATTGAAACGTTTATGGTTTACATAACGATCTTGACCTTTGATATGTTTATCTTTTTTATGGATTTGTGAAGCTTGTGAGAAACCAGCTTGTTGTTTGTGAACAGATTGTGTCACTAAAATACCAGGGTCATTTTCATTTAATTCAAGCAATAATGGAGAGCAATCTTTCATCATTGGAATAAACTGTTCATAACCTACCCATGCAGAGTCGAATAAGATGTAATCACAAAGGTGACCGATTTTATCCACAACTTGGCGTGCGTTATAAATCGTACCGTCATAAGTACCTAATTGGATAACTGCTAAACGGAACGGACGTTTTTGGTTTAATTTTTCAGGTGCCACTTCTTTGATTAATGATTTTAAGTAATCTTCTTCAAAACAGTGACTATCAATACCACCGATGAAACCAAATGGGTTACGTGCAGTTTCCAAGTAAATTGGCGTTGCACCTGCTTGAATTAACGCACCGTGGTGGTTTGATTTGTGGTTGTTACGGTCAAATAATACTAAATCGCCTGGAGAAAGCACTGCGTTTAATGCTACTTTGTTTGCAGATGAAGTACCGTTTAATACGAAGTAGGTTTTATCTGCATTGAATACTTGAGCGGCATATTTTTGTGCATCACAAGCTGCACCTTCATGAATTAACAAGTCACCTAATTTGACGTCCGCATTACAAATATCAGAACGGAAAATATTTTCACCAAAGAAATCGTAAAGGAAACGACCTGCTGGGTGTTTACGGTAATATTGACCACCTTGATGTCCTGGACAGTCAAAAGCGATATTACCCATTTCCACATATTCACTTAACATTTTGAAGAATGGAGGTAACATTTTTTCTTCATAAAGTTTCGCTGCAGTTTCGATTTGACGGCTATAAAGTTTGATGTCATAACCGTTTAAATCTTGGATATGATAAATAGAATCATAGAATTTTGGATCCACTTGTTGTTCTTCTGTTTGAACAACGAATACTGGAACGCCGAATTTTGTTGCTTGAATTCGACCGAGGTATTCTCCTACATCACCTGAACTTAATACGATAGCCGCAACATCTGTAAAGTCTGTTTTGGCAATCTCAACTAATTCTCTATTTGTAGAGAAATATTGTTCAACTTTTGGACTATATGCAATTTTTAAGTTTGGCATAATAAACTCCTTTATTTATTTTTGACGTAAAGTTACCCTGCATTATTAATTTTAATAACGCAATAGATTTATTTAGAATAAAACAACCCTCTCTAGATTTTAATAAAAAAAACTAAAGTAAGAATTTATTTATTTTAAATTAAATAAGATTAAGTTAATTTCACAAAATATTTTTTACCTGTCCTAGACAATGTAAAAATATTCAGAAATTAATCTGTGGAGACTCTCTAAACAGAGAGAACAACTCTGTTTAGAGAGCCGTGTTGGATGGTTTATTTTGAGAAGCAAATACTGAATATGAGAAGCAAGAGCGATGCGATGGCATCATAATATGGCGTGTACGACGGATGTGCGCCATCAAAGAACGACCTTTTATCGGATTAAACCGTAAAAGTCTCAATACTTTCGTATGGACGTATCTGTGTATATATGTACGAAGTAGCATAGAAAAATTTCCTCTTTCTATCTAAACTAACCTTAGTTGGGTATATTCTCTGCTTGTGTAAATGTCATGTCAATAATATTTTTCAAAAAATGTGATCATTATCAAAAAATAAATTTAATTTTTCACATAAAAAAATAAAACCACAAGAAGTATGGAAATAAATTATTCTTAAAATAGATGATTAATAAATGTACTCATTTATCGAGATCTTCCCTAAGCCAAACTCGCTACCATGACTGCTTTAATCGTATGCATACGGTTTTCTGCTTGATCAAATGCAATATTCATCGGCGATTCAAACACCTCTTCAGTCACTTCAATGCCGTTTGCTAATTCAGGATACTTTTCAGCAATTTGGCGACCCACTTTCGTTTCACTATTATGGAATGCAGGTAAACAGTGCATGAATTTTACTTTTGGATTACCCGTACGCTTCATGAGTTCAGGCGTTACTTGATAAGGAAGCAATAACTTAATGCGTTCTGCCCAAGCGTCTAATGGTTCGCCCATTGAAACCCAAACATCAGTATGCACAAAATCGGCACCTTTTACTGCTTTATCAATATCTTCAGTTACGGTAAGGCATGCACCACTTTCTTTAGCAAAACCTTCACACATCTCAACAAAACCGGCTTCTGGTAATAAAGCTTTGGGACCGCAAATACGCACATCCATCCCTAGTTTTGATCCAATTAGTAAAAGAGAATTCCCCATGTTATTACGTGCATCACCAATATACACATAACTAATTTGACGAAGTGGCTTGTCACAATGTTCAATCATCGTAAGAACATCCGCGAGCATTTGTGTAGGATGAAACTCATCCGTTAAACCATTAAACACCGGCACACCTGCATAATCCGCAAGTTCTTGCACGGTACTTTGTTTAAAGCCCCGATATTCAATCGCATCATACATTCTCCCAAGAACTCGAGCTGTATCCTTCATGCTTTCTTTATGTCCAATCTGAGAGGAGTTTGGATCAATGTAAGTCACTCTAGCACCTTGATCATAAGCAGCGACTTCAAAAGCACAACGAGTACGAGTTGAGGTTTTTTCAAAAATAAGTGCAATATTTTTACCTTTAAGTTGTTGCTGCTCTGTTCCTGCATATTTAGCACGTTTCAAATCACGTGATAAATCTAACAAATAATTAATTTCGCGTTCTGAATGATGAACAAGACTCAATAAGTGTCTATTTTTAAGATTAAAAGCCATAGCGCTCTCCTTATCGGATGCCATCAATAAATGCGGGCTACCTTACTGTGAATAACTTAATTTTTAGCGGATTGGATGTTCTATTTTTGTCCCAAACGTGAAGTTTTGCAACCAAATTCAATCCCTTATTTTGTGATGCATATCACACTTCATTTCATAACTTTATATTGCGCTTTCTTTATATATAAAAGAGCTTTAAAATCTTGCCGATTCTTACATAACAGGAGCTCATATGATCAACAGAAGAGATTTCATCCAACTTGGCGCAAGCAGTATTTTAGCGTTAAGTACTAGCCGTTTTGCTTTTGCGAAAAGCGATACACAAGTCGATTTACGTATTGTGGCAACGACCGATATTCACAGTTTTTTGACTGACTTCGATTACTACAAAGATGCACCTACTGAGAAATTCGGTTTTACCCGTGCAGCAAGCTTGATTCGTCAAGCACGTCAAGAGGTGAAAAACAGCGTTTTAGTTGATAACGGTGACTTAATTCAAGGTAACCCAATTGCTGACTATCAAGCAGCTAAAGGTTATAAAGAAGGCAAATCAAACCCAGCCGTAGATTGTTTAAATGCAATGCACTATGAAGTAGGGACATTAGGTAACCACGAGTTTAACTATGGCTTAGATTATTTAGCCGATGCGATTAAACAAGCGAAATTCCCTATCATCAATGCTAACGTAGTGAAAGTCGGTACTGAAGAGCCCTATTTCACGCCTTATGTAATCCAAACAAAAGAAGTGGTCGATAGCCAAGGTAAAACGCATAAACTAAACATCGGTTATATCGGTTTTGTACCTCCACAAATTATGGTGTGGGATAAAGCAAATTTACAAGGCAAAGTTGAAACTCGCGATATCGTGAAAACCGCACAAAAATATGTGCCAGAAATGAAACAAAAAGGCGCAGATATTATTGTGGCACTTGCACACACTGGCCCATCTGATGAGCCATATCAAGAAGGTGCAGAAAACTCTGCATTCTACCTTGCTGATGTACCACACATTGATGCGATTGTTTTCGGTCACTCTCACCGTTTATTCCCAAATAAAGAGTTTGCAAAATCACCAAATGCGGATATTGCTAAAGGTACTGTGAAAGGCGTGCCTGAAAGTATGGCAGGCTACTGGGCAAACAACATCAGTGTAATCGACTTAACCCTTGCTCAACACAACGGCAAATGGTTAGTAGCTGATGGTAAAGCGGTACTTCGTCCAATTTATGATGCCGAAAACAAAAAAGCAACCACAGAAAGTGATGCAGAATTGACCGCACTTTTAAAACCTGTGCATGAAGCCACCCGTGAATTCGTAGCACAACCAATCGGTAAAGCGACCGATAACATGTACAGCTACTTAGCCCTAGTGCAAGATGACCCAACCATTCAAATTGTAAACCAAGCACAAAAAGCTTACGTTGAAAAAGTGGCACCAAGTGTTGCAGCAATGGCAGGCTTACCAATTTTAAGTGCGGGCGCACCGTTTAAAGCAGGCGGACGTAAAAATGACCCTACTGGCTATACAGAGGTGAACAAAGGTGAATTAACCTTCCGTAACGCAGCAGACTTATACCTCTATCCAAATACCTTAGTTGTGGTCAAAGCAACCGGTGAAGAATTGAAAGAATGGTTAGAATGTAGCGCAGGTATGTTTAAACAAATCGATCCAACAAGTGACAAACCACAATCGTTACTTGATTGGGACGGTTTCCGTACTTATAACTACGATGTGATTGACGGCGTAAATTATGAATTCGACCTGACTCAACCACCGCGTTATGACGGCGAATGTAAATTGATTAACCCGAACTCACATCGTGTAGTGAATTTAACTTACCAAGGTAAACCGGTTGATCCAAAAGCAGAATTCTTAATTGCGACTAACAACTATCGTGCTTACGGTAATAAATTCCCAGGCACTGGCGATGCGCATATCGTTTACGCTTCTCCTGATGAAAACCGTCAAATTCTTGCGGATTACATCAAAGCAGAAAGCGAGAAAAATGGCCATGTAAACCCAAGTGCGGATAAAAACTGGCGTTTTGCACCGATTAAAGGTAACGATAAATTAGACGTGCGTTTTGAAACCTCGCCAAGCGAACAAGCCGCGAAATTTATTCAAGACAATGCTCAATATCCAATGAAGAAAGTCGGCACCGATGAAGTTGGCTTTGCGGTATATCAAATCGATTTATCGAAATAACAAAAAAGGGCGTGCTCAGCACGCCCTACTTATTTCAAAGTGCGGTCAATTTTGACCTTATTTTTCTTCTTTTGGAAGTCTGATTAAAGCAAAGATCAAGCCACCCCAAATCACAAGAAGCGCCACAATCATCATTGCAATTGCAATACCTGTCATCTTTATTCTCCTTTTTCTTCAAGATTGAGGTTATCTTCATTTTTCCATTTTAAACGAGAAAGAATGAACGAAACGACTACTAGCGAAATTGCCATGCCCCAACCAAAGATATTTACGAACCAACTTGGATAACCTTCGTAGCCTTCTGTAAATACCTTCGCACCTTCACTCAATAACATAAAGGCAAGAATACCCGTGGTGATTACAATGCATAAACGCCATAGGAAACCGACTTTGAATGAAGAGCTTTCATTTAAGTGGTTACCTAATAAGCCAAGTTTTTCATTTGCTACAATCACAATTAATGAAACAAATGCTACCGCTACAATACCAAAGTAGTTTACAAATTTATCCAACACATCAAGCATTGGTAGACCTGTTGTGGTACCGAATAAAATTACTGATACCACCATCATTGGTAAACCAACAACAAAGGTCGCTTTTGCTCGACGTAAACGGAGTTTATCTTGAATCGCTGAAATGATTACTTCAATAACAGAGATAAATGAGGTTAATGCCGCAAAGGTTAATGAACCGAAGAATAATACCCCTAATACTTCACCGAATGGTGCTTTGTTAATAATAGTTGGGAATGCAAAGAAGGCTAAACCAATACCACCTTTTGCCACTTCGCTCACTTCTACGCCTTGTGCATTTGCGATGAAACCTAATGCCGCAAATACACCGATACCAGCAAGTACTTCAAAACTTGAGTTCGCAAAACCAACAACTAAACCGCTACCAGTTAAATCTGAATCTTTTTTCAAGTACGATGCATACGTGATCATAATTCCGAAACAGATGGAAAGAGAGAAGAAGATTTGACCGTAAGCCGCAATCCACACGCTCGGATTAGAGAGTTTTGACCAGTCTGGTGTAAATAATGCGTTCAAGCCTTTTTCTGCACCTGGTAAGAATAAAGAATAAACGACCAACGCCACAAACATCACCACTAAAACAGGCATTAAGATATCTGAAGATTTAGAAATCCCTTTTTGAATACCTAAAGAAAGTACGCCTAACGCCACTAACCATACGGCAATTAATGGGCCTGTTACCATACCGACAAACTCAAAGCTCACACCATTACTGATATCGCCCATTTTTAAGAATTCGTGTAGGAAGAAATCAATAGGTTGGTCGCCCCAAGCAGAATTAAGTGAGAAATAAGTATAGCTTGCCGCCCAACCTAATACTACGGCGTAGTAAAGACCAATGATGACATTCACCATTACTTGCCACCAACCAAACACTTCAAAGTGTGGGTTAAAACGACGATAAGAAAGTGGTGCACCACCACGATGGCGATGACCGATTGCATAATCTAAGAAAAGTAATGGAATACCGGCGGTTAAAAGTGCAATAAGATAAGGGATAATAAATGCACCGCCCCCGTTTTCATAAGTGGTGTAAGGGAAACGCCAAATGTTTCCTAAACCAACGGCGGATCCAATTGCCGCCATAATAAATGCTTTCCGACCAGAGAAGGTCTCACGCTTTGCGTTTGACTGCGTCATATTAAGTTCCTTTTTAATGAAGAAAGATTTCAATATAATGAATTCTAAAACCGAGTCAAGGACTTGGTTTAAAGAGTGGTTAAAAAAGTGAATTTTTTTTAAAATTTACTGTCTAAAGGCCGAATTTAATCTCTATTAACAACCAAAAGGAAACATTTATGGATCTCAACAGCATTTTAAATCAAGTTTTAGATGTGGCTAAAAACTCTGCAAGCAAACTTGAAACTGGTAACCAAACTATCGACTCTATTACAAAAGTAGGTGGTGGCGCAGCGTTAGGCGGTATCTTATCGATGATTTTAGGCCGTAGCGGTGGTGCAAGCTTAGCAAAATTAGGCTCACTTGCCGTTTTAGGTAACCTTGCTTATCAAGCTTACCAAAACTATCAAAAATCCCAACAAAGCAGCCAACCAAACATCTCAGAAAATGCGTTTGATGTATTAAATTCATCAAGCCATGTCGATGCGGGTGAATTAATTTTACGTACTATGATCGCCGCAGCGGCAGCAGACGGTGAAATCACTGAAGATGAAAAACAAACTATCGCAAATGAAGCGGGTAACAACCCTGAATTAGCGCAATGGCTTGAACAAGAAATTCAAAATCCAATTTCTATCAACGAGATTGCTCGCTTTGTAGGTAACGATACTGCACTTGCAAGCAATGTGTACTTAGCGGCGCGTTTAGTAAGCAAAGACTTATCTCGCAAAGAAATCATTTTCTTAGCTGACTTAGCACAAGCGTTAGGTTTAGACGATGCGCTTGTTGAACAATTAGAAAAACAAGCAGGCTTCTAATTTTACGCACAGAAAACATCACGTTTGCTGACCGCACTTTTCATTCAAAAACACGATAATGCTTGTTATCGTGTTTTTTTCATTGGTTTTTTCGCGAAAACCTAACCAAAGGCGAAAAATTCCGCTACAATGCTGAACTTCAGTGTTTATAAAATTATTCAATAATCATAAAAACGGGAAGCAACATGACAGGCGCACAACTCATTATCCAATGTTTAAAAGCGCATGGCGTAACCGATCTTTTCGGCTACCCAGGCGGGGCAATCATGCCAACCTACGATGCAATTTATGACTCAGGTCTTGACCATCTTCTTTGCCGTAACGAACAAGGTGCCGCAATAGCCGCAATTGGTTATGCTCGCTCTACGGGTAAAGTTGGCGTATGTGTCGCAACGTCAGGCCCTGGTGCAACTAACTTAGTAACAGGTTTAGGTGATGCCTTTGCTGATTCTGTACCAATCGTGGCATTTACTGGTCAAGTGGCAGCCCCACTTATCGGTACGGATGCTTTCCAAGAAGCCGATGTTTTAGGTTTATCCCTTGCGTGTACCAAACACAGCTATATTGTTCAATCTGTTGAAGAACTTCCTGAAATTATTGCTTCTGCTTTCCAAATTGCACAAAGTGGCAGACCTGGTCCAGTTCTCATCGATGTGCCTCGCAACATCCAAGTGAGCGATGTACCTGAACATGTAAAACCTATTGTCAAACCAGTCGTAAAACCAACCGCACTTTCAGAATTAAAATTAACTGAAGCAAAAGCATTATTGGCACAAGCGAAAAAACCAGTACTTTATGTAGGTGGTGGTGTAGGTATGGCGAAAGCCACACAAGTGGTCAAAAAATTCCTACAAATCACCAAAATGCCATCCGTTTCAACATTGAAAGGTTTGGGCTCAATTGACCCAACCGATCCCGTTTATATGGGCATGATTGGTATGCACGGCACAAGAGCTGCAAACGTAGCCGTACAAGAATGTGATTTATTGTTAGTGTGCGGTGCACGTTTTGACGACCGTGTGACCGGTAAATTAGACAGTTTTGCACCACACGCGAAAGTGATCCATTGTGATATTGATGCAGCAGAAATCAACAAACTCCGTGTAGCAAATGTCGCCCTTCAAGGTGATTTAATTCAAGCCTTAGAAGCTTTAAGTATTCCACTTGCGATTGATGATTGGCGTGCGCATATTCAAGCGCTGAAAGCCAAACTCGATTTCACTTATATCGACAATGCAGGCAACCGACCGATTGACCCTTGGTCATTGCTCAACACACTTTCACAGCGTAAACCTCAAAATGCGGTGATTTGTACCGATGTTGGCCAACACCAAATGTGGTCTGCGCAACATATGCGCCATTTCGCACCAGAAAACTATATTACCTCTGCGGGTTTCGGCACCATGGGATTTGGTTTACCTGCAGCGGTAGGTGCGAAAAAAGCACGCCCTCATGATGAAGTGATTTTAGTAACAGGCGATGGTTCATTGATGATGAACATTCAAGAATTAGGTTCAATCAAACGCGGCAAATTACCTGTGAAAATTTTGCTGTTAGATAACCAACGTCTTGGTATGGTGCGTCAATGGCAAGACCTTTTCTGGAATAAACGCCGTTCTGAAACCATTCTAGAAGATAACCCTGATTTCGTGATGTTGGCAAAAGCCTTTGATATTCCAGCTGAACGCATTGAGCGCGCTGATGACGTGGATACGGCACTTAGTCGCTTATTAAATAGCGAAACCGCCTATTTATTGCAAGTATGCATTCCACCTGAAGAATGTGTATGGCCATTAGTGCCGCCGGGTGCATGCAATACAGATATGCTGGAGGAAATTTAAGATGAACCAATATACTTTTGACTTAACCGCTCAACACCGCCCAGAGGTTTTAGAACGCGTATTACGCGTTATTCGTTTACGTGGCTTTACTGTAACTAACATGGATATGGCATTGGTAGAAACCAAAGTGCAGTTAAAAATCACTGTAAAATCTGACCGCACTTTTGATTTGTTGGTGAATCAATTGGCTAAACTGCCGGATGTGATTGAAATTAAGTAACGGAACTTAAAAATGAAAAAGCTCTTATCATTCATAATGCTATGTTCATTATTTTGTTTGTCAGCATGTACTGTAGATAAAAATACAGAGTCTGATGTAACGTCAAGTAAAGAACCAATTCAAATGTTTATGTTTAGCCAAGATGGCAGACTTTTTGTTTTTACTGATAAAGAAAGTTTTGAATTTAAAGGGCAAGGCGTTTCTAATTTATCGACATTCCTTAATAGCCCCCATGCAAAATCAATAGAAGAAGTATCACCTAAACTTTATATATATTTGAATGAGGAGAAAAAGCAATGGGCTTCATCATACTTAAAAGTGCTTGTTAAAGCAGATAAATTAACGAAAAAACAACAGGATGAACTAGTCAGTCAATTTAACTTTACACAAGCATCTCAAGCAAAAGACAAGGTTAAACAAGGGATAAAAGAAGATTTTGGTATTTCATCTCAACTTGATGTTTTTTATATTAAAACGTACAAGGCAGATGGCATTATCCAAGAATATAAAAATCGTGATGAATTACTAGCAAAATATAAACTGACAAAGCCTATTATGGCGACAGTTTATCGTGCGACTTATACCACCAGTAAATCATATAGCCTTTCGGACACTGGTGAAAATATACTTACGGCGCCACTAATAATCTTAACGGCTCCATTGTGGATTCCGGTTGCGATGATAGGTTGTCTGAATGAACGAAGAGGATTCATTGATTTATGTCCATTCCGTTAAATAACAATAAAGTGCGGTTAAAATTCATAGTGAAAAACAACCACACTTTGGATTTACTAGTGAAGCGGTTGGGAAAATAACTGAAGATTATGAAGGTAAAAAAATGAAAAAAATGCGTTTATTTATTGGGATGTTGATAGCTACGTTTTTATTGGGCTGTGTAACAGCAGATCAACAATATAAAGAATTATCATCAAAAAAAGAAGTGATCAAATCTTTCTTTATTGCTGACAATCGGATTTATGCTATTGGGCAACTTAATAGTTATCAATTTAATAGTAAAGATAATGGGAATACGGCTCAATTGATTAAATTACTTGAGTCACCTTATACTAAAAATATTTCTTCTGTGAAGATTGATGAGATAAGAAAAAATGTTAAAACCAATGAAGTAGAGGCATTCTTATCAATATATTTTAACCACCAAAATTTAACAAAAGCTCAACTTGATGAACTTTATAATATAAATTCTCCTTATAGAGATGGACGTAGAATGTTTTTTTCAATGAATAATGGAAATCTTGTTGATATAAAAAATAAAAATGAGATTTTGCAAAAGGCTAAACTTATTCAGCCATTAGAAACAAAATATGTAGAGTTTAGCAATGAAAAAGAAATTAGTATTAATAAATTGAACAAAGAAGAGGCTGCACTTTCAGCTATTATTATTCCTTTTGCCATCATAGGACTACCATTTGCAATCGTTGAGAAAGTTCTTACGACTGTTACTTCTCCGTAAGGTACATGGATTTTTAATATAAACAAAACAATGTGATATCTGTAGAGGCAAATGTATGTAATTTGTCCCTACACTGTGAAATACAGAAGCTATATTTAGCAATAAATTTACTACTTGGAGAGATTATTTATGCCAAAACTACGTTCAGCGACCAGTACACAAGGTCGTAATATGGCGGGTGCACGTGCCTTATGGCGTGCAACAGGGATGAAAGAAAATGACTTTGGTAAACCGATTATTGCGGTGGTGAACTCATTCACCCAATTTGTACCAGGGCATGTTCATTTAAAAGATATGGGACAACTGGTTGCAGCTGAAATTGAAAAAGCTGGCGGCGTGGCAAAAGAATTCAATACTATCGCAGTAGATGACGGTATCGCGATGGGCCACGGCGGGATGCTTTATTCCTTACCAAGCCGTGATTTAATCGCAGACAGCGTAGAATATATGGTTAATGCTCACTGTGCTGATGCAATGGTATGTATTTCCAACTGTGACAAAATCACTCCGGGAATGTTGATGGCGGCAATGCGCTTAAACATTCCAACTATCTTCGTTTCAGGTGGCCCAATGGAAGCGGGTAAAACGAAATTATCTGATCAGCTTATTCGCTTAGACTTGGTTGATGCGATGATTGAAGCGGCAGATCCAAATGTAAGTGATGAGCGTATTGATGCGATTGAGCGAAGTGCTTGCCCTACTTGTGGTTCTTGCTCAGGCATGTTCACCGCTAACTCAATGAACTGCTTAACCGAAGCGTTAGGTTTATCTTTACCGGGCAATGGATCGATGTTAGCGACCCATGCTGACCGTAAAGAATTATTCTTAAAAGCTGGTCGTCAAATTGTTGAGCTTTGCAAACGCTATTATGAACAAGATGATGAAAGCGTCTTACCTCGTTCAATTGGCACCTTTGAGGCCTTTGAAAATGCCATGAGTTTAGATATTGCGATGGGTGGTTCAAGTAATACCGTTTTACACTTATTAGCGGCTGCTCAAGAAGCTGGCGTAGATTTCAAAATGGCAGATATTGATCGCTTATCACGCGTTGTGCCTTGCTTAAGCAAAATTGCACCAAATACTAATAAATACCACATGGAAGATGTGCACCGTGCAGGTGGCATTATGGGCTTATTAGGTGAATTAGATCGTGCAGGATTAATCCATCGTAATACCAAAACCGTATTAGGAACAACACTAGAAGAACAATTAAATCAATACGATATTATTCGCAATAAAGACGAAGAATTACACAAATTCTTCCGTGCCGGACCTGCAGGTATTCGTACCACGCAAGCCTTCTCACAAGATTGTCGTTGGGATAGCGTAGATGATGACCGTGTAAGTGGATGTATCCGTAACAAAGAAAATGCGATATCTCAAGAAGGTGGTCTAGCGGTATTGTTCGGTAACATCGCTAAAGATGGTTGTATCGTAAAAACGGCGGGTGTAGATGAGTCTATCTGGAAATTTACCGGTCGAGCAATCGTATTTGAAAGCCAAGAAGATGCGGTAGCCGGTATTTTAGGTGGCAAAGTGAAAGAAGGCCATGTGGTAGTCATCCGCTACGAAGGTCCAAAAGGTGGTCCTGGTATGCAAGAAATGCTTTATCCAACCAGTTACTTAAAATCGATGGGCTTAGGTAAAAAATGTGCTTTATTAACAGATGGTCGTTTCTCTGGCGGTACATCTGGTTTATCGATCGGTCACGCCTCTCCTGAAGCAGCTTCTGGCGGTGCGATCGGCTTAGTACATGATGACGATATTATCGAAATCGATATTCCAAATCGCGCGATTAATCTCAAAGTCAGCGATGAAGAATTAGCAAAACGCCGTACCGAGCAAGATGCCAAAGGCTGGCAACCAGCTCACCGTGAACGTGAAGTGTCTTTTGCATTAAAAGTATTTGGTCACTTCGCTACTTCTGCGGATAAAGGTGCCATTCGTGATAAAACACTTTTAAAATAGTGTCTGATTCTCCCTCTCTTTTATGAGAGGGAGAAATAAAACAAAGAAAAAATTAACCGCACTTCATCATAAACAACAAATATCATGAAAAACCTACTCACCAATCCTCAACCCTCTCAATCGGATTACATTAACGCGATTGTTAAACTTGGCTCCAGAGTATATGAAGCCGCTACCGTAACTCCACTACAAAAAATGGGCAAATTGTCTGATCGCCTACATAATAATATTTGGATTAAGCGTGAAGACCGCCAGCCAGTAAATAGCTTTAAGCTTCGTGGTGCTTATGCAATGATTTCCAGTCTTTCTGATGAACAAAAACAGGCAGGTGTCATTGCAGCTTCCGCGGGCAATCATGCTCAGGGCGTTGCTTTATCAGCTAAACAGCTTGGCTTAAAAGCATTAATTGTTATGCCACAAAATACACCGAGCATTAAAGTGGATGCTGTTCGTGGTTTTGGTGGTGAAGTGTTGTTACACGGGGCCAATTTTGATGAAGCAAAAGCTAAAGCCATTGAGCTTTCAAAATCTAAACATATGACATTTATCCCGCCGTTTGATCATCCATTGGTCATCGCCGGTCAAGGCACATTGGCAATGGAAATGCTACAACAGGTGGCTGATTTGGATTATGTCTTCGTGCAAGTCGGCGGTGGCGGTTTGGCGGCCGGTGTGGCAATTTTACTCAAACAATTTATGCCGGAAATTAAAGTCATCGGCGTGGAATCCAAAGATTCTGCCTGTCTAACTGTCGCATTAGAAAAAGGCGAACCGACGGATTTAGCACACGTTGGCTTATTCGCCGACGGCGTAGCGGTAAAACGTATTGGTGATGAAACATTCCGTTTATGTCAAAAATATTTAGATGGTATGGTATTGGTAGACAGCGATGAAGTTTGTGCGGCAATGAAAGATTTATTTGAAAATGTGCGTGCTGTCGCAGAGCCATCTGGCGCCTTAGGATTAGCCGGTTTGAAGAAATACGTGAAACAAAACAATTTGGAAGGCAAAAATATGGCGGCAATTCTATCTGGCGCCAACCTTAACTTCCATACATTGCGTTATGTTTCAGAACGTTGTGAAATTGGTGAAAACCGTGAAGCTTTATTGGCAGTAACTATGCCGGAACAACCGGGTAGCTTCTTAAAATTTGCCCATGTCATCGGCAACCGTGCAGTAACAGAATTCAGTTATCGTTATGCAGATAATCAAAAAGCCTGTATTTTCGTTGGTGTGCGCACGGCTAATGAAGCTGAAAAATCGGAAATTATTGCTGATTTAACGAAAAATGGCTTTGATGTGGAAGATATGTCTGATGATGATATTGCGAAAACTCACGTGCGTTATTTAATGGGTGGACGAGTTTCCAATCATCATGAAAGACTTTATAGCTTTGAATTTCCAGAACAAAAAGGCGCTTTACTTAAATTCTTAGAAATTTTGGGTAAACGTTGGAATATTTCATTATTCCATTATCGTGCACATGGAGCCGATTACGGTAATATTCTTGCGGCTTTCCAATTAGGCGAAAAAGATAACGCAGAATTTGAACAAGCTTTAGCAGAACTCGGCTATGTTTATGAAGATGTGAGTGAAAGTAAAGCGTATCGATATTTCTTACGATAGAAAAACAAAAAGAGCGGTCAAAATAACCGCTCTTTTTTATTATCATTAACTTATCGTTTTGATTTAACGAGTTTTTCTGTAAGTTCGTAAGCACGAAGTTTTGCTAACTCTTTAGAAAGTTTAGCCACAAGTAAATCATGATCCACATCAACTGCGTGATTCACAATATTTTCTTCCGCTTTACGTTTTGCTTCACGAATACGATCTGCATCTAACTCGCTACCGCGAATTGCAACATCGGCAAGTACCGTTACTACTTTAGGTTGAACTTCTAAGAAGCCGCCTGAAACATAGATAACTTCTTCATTGCCATCTTCAAGGGTGAATTTAACAATCCCTGGCTTAATCGCCGTCATCAAAGGGGTGTGGTTTGGTAAAATACCAAGTTCACCTTCCACACCTGTTGCTTGGATTTGTTTCACAGCACCTTCAAAGATTTTTCGCTCTGCGCTGACTATTATTAGGTTAAATGTCGCCATTTTTGTTCTCCTTCAAATGACTTGAAGTGATTACATATTTTTGGCTTTTTCTAGCGCTTCGTCGATTGTACCGACCATGTAGAACGCTTGTTCTGGAATATGGTCGTATTCGCCGTTTAAAATACCTTTAAAGCCGCGGATAGTTTCTTTTAAAGAAACGTATTTACCTGGAGTACCGTTAAATACCTCAGCAACGAAGAACGGTTGTGATAAGAAACGTTCAATTTTACGTGCACGTGCTACCACAAGTTTGTCATCTTCAGATAACTCGTCCATACCAAGAATTGCGATAATATCTTTTAATTCTTTATAACGTTGTAAGATACCTTGTACGCCACGCGCTACATCATAGTGCTCTTGACCAACAACGAGTGGGTCTAATTGACGTGAAGTTGAATCTAATGGGTCAACCGCAGGGTAAATACCTAAAGATGCAATTTGACGACTTAATACAACTGTTGAGTCTAAGTGCGCAAAGGTTGTCGCCGGAGATGGGTCAGTCAAGTCATCCGCAGGTACGTATACCGCTTGAACAGAGGTGATAGAACCTGTTTTGGTTGAAGTGATACGTTCTTGTAACACACCCATTTCTTCTGCTAATGTTGGTTGGTAACCTACCGCAGATGGCATACGACCTAATAACGCAGATACTTCAGTACCAGCAAGAGTATAACGATAGATATTATCCACGAAGAATAATACATCACGACCTTCGTCACGGAATTTTTCAGCCATAGTTAAACCAGTTAACGCAACACGTAAACGGTTACCTGGTGGCTCATTCATTTGTCCGTAAACTAATGATACTTTATCTAATACGTTAGAATCTTTCATCTCATGATAGAAGTCGTTACCTTCACGAGTACGTTCACCCACACCCGCAAATACGGAGTAACCTGAGTGCTCGATCGCGATGTTACGGATTAATTCCATCATGTTAACGGTTTTACCTACACCCGCACCACCGAATAGACCAACTTTACCACCTTTTGCGAATGGACAAATTAAGTCGATAACTTTGATACCAGTTTCTAATAATTCCGTACTGTTAGATTGTTCTTCGTAGCTTGGTGCTGGACGATGGATAGCCCAATTTTCTTCCGCGCCAATATCACCTTTCTCATCGATTGGTTCACCCAATACGTTCATAATACGGCCTAGCGTTTTAGTCCCTACTGGAACTTGAATTGGGTTACCAGTATTTTCTACTTTTAAGCCACGTTTTAAGCCGTCAGATGTACCTAATGCGATACAGCGAACTACGCCGCCACCTAATTGTTGTTGAACTTCAAGGGTTAAACCTGATTCAACTTTTAATGCATCGTAAACTTTTGGTACTGCATCTTGTGGGAATTCAACGTCAATCACCGCGCCGATGATTTGTACAATTTTTCCTGCTGACATTACCGTTCCTCTTTTATTAAATCGCTGCCGCGCCGGCGACGATTTCGTTTAATTCATTTGTAATACTTGCTTGACGGGCTTTATTGTAAACTAATCGCAAGTCATTGATTAAATTACCTGCATTATCAGTTGCCGCTTTCATTGCTACCATTCTAGCAGCTTGCTCGGAAGCAAGGTTATCTACCACAGATTGATACACTTGTGATTCCAAATAACGAGTAAGCAAACTGTCTAATAAGACTTTTGGCTCTGGCTCGTAAAGGTAATCCCAGGTGCTTTGTCTTTGCTCTAAATTATCGGTTTCTAATGCCGGTAATGGTATTAATTGTTGATAAACGGGTTTTTGTGCCATTGTATTAACGAATTTATTGTAGGCAATATAAACTGCATCTACTTCGCCGTCTTTATAGACATCAAACATGTCGTTTGCGACCCCGATTAAATCTTCCATTGCCGGATTATCACCCAAACCGGAAAGTTGTGCACGAACAGGTAATCCTAATGAGCGGAAAAAGCTAATGCCTTTTGAGCCAATTAAGCCCAATTCAACAGTAACGCCTTTATCTTTCCATTGTTTGATTTCTGTCATCACAGTTTTAAACAAGTTAATGTTTAAACCGCCACACATTCCGCGGTCAGTCGAGACTACTAAGATCCCGACTCTTTTTACTTCGCGTTGAATTAAAAATGGGTGTTTATAACCAACAGTTGCTTTAGAGACGTGGCTGATAACATTTCGTATTGTTTCAGAATACGGACGAGAAGCAGCCATACGATCTTGCGTTTTACGCATTTTCGAGGTTGCCACCATTTCCATTGCCTTAGTAATTTTTTGTGTACTTTGTACACTGGCAATTTTGGTTTTTATCTCTTTTGCACCTGCCATCTTATTTCTCCGTTACTTTTACCACGCGCTATTGGCTTTAAAGTTATCCAAAATCGCTTTCAATGATGCTTTAACTTCATCATTGTAGTTACCGGTTTTGGTCAATTCAGCCATAAACTCGCTGTGGTTACGGCGAGCATAATCTAAAAGTGCGGCTTCAAAACTTGCAATTTTTTGCAATTCCACATCTTCTAAATAGCCAAACTCAACCGCGAAAAGCAACACAGATTGGTCTGCTACGCTAAGCGGTACATATTGTTTTTGTTTCAATAATTCAGTAACTTTTTCACCGTGAGAAAGTTGTTTACGGGTTGCATCATCAAGGTCAGATGCGAACTGAGCAAACGCCGCTAATTCACGATATTGAGCCAATGCAGTACGGATACCACCAGCTAATTTTTTCACTACTTTAGTTTGTGCAGAACCACCCACACGAGATACCGAAATACCAGGGTTTACCGCAGGACGAATACCAGCATTAAATAAGTTAGATTCTAAGAAAATCTGACCATCGGTAATCGAAATTACGTTAGTTGGAACGAATGCTGAAACGTCACCCGCTTGAGTTTCAATAATAGGAAGAGCGGTTAAAGAACCTGTTTTTCCTTTTACTGCGCCTTGAGTGAATTTCTCTACGTATTCTTCACTTACACGTGCAGCACGTTCAAGTAAACGTGAGTGTAGATAGAATACGTCACCTGGATATGCTTCACGACCTGGTGGACGACGTAATAATAATGAAATTTGACGATAAGCAACGGCTTGTTTTGATAAGTCATCGTAAACGATTAACGCATCTTCACCGCGATCACGGAAATATTCACCCATTGCACAACCAGCATAAGGCGCTAAATATTGTAACGCAGCTGATTCAGATGCAGATGCCGCAACAACGATAGTGTTTTCAAGCGCACCGTGCTCTTCTAATTTACGCACTACGTTTGCAATAGTCGACGCTTTTTGACCGATCGCTACATATATACATTTAATACCTGAATCACGTTGGTTAATGATTGCGTCGATTGCTAATGCTGTTTTACCCGTTTGACGGTCACCGATGATTAACTCACGTTGACCACGACCGATTGGAACCATGGAGTCAACCGCTTTATAACCAGTTTGTACAGGCTGATCAACAGATTTACGATCGATAACACCTGGCGCAATAACTTCAACAGGAGAGAAACCATCGTTTTCAATTTCGCCTTTGCCATCGATTGGTTGACCAAGTGTGTTTACCACACGACCTAATAAACCACGACCAACTGGTACTTCAAGGATACGGCCAGTACATTGTACTTCCATACCTTCCGCTAAGTCTGCGTAAGGACCCATTACTACCGCACCAACAGAATCACGTTCAAGGTTAAGTGCCATTGCGTAACGGTTGCCTGGTAAGGCGATCATTTCGCCTTGCATCACATCGCTTAAGCCATGAATACGAATAATCCCGTCACTTACAGAAACAATTGTCCCTGTATTACGGGCTTCGCTCACCACGTCAAATTGAGCGATGCGTTTTTTAATCAATTCACTAATTTCAGTTGAATTTAGTTGCATCTTGTATTCCTCTTATAATTGCAACTCATTTGCGAGACGAGCAAGTTGTCCACGACTACTTCCGTCAATCACAAAATCTTCTGTACGAATCACTACACCGGCAATCAGTGAGCTATCTACATTGCAATTTAATTTCACTTTGCGAGCTAATCTTTTTTCCATTGCAGCTGCAATTTTTTCGATTTGTGTTGCATTCAATGGTTGTGCTGAAGTTACTTCAACTTCTGCAATAGCTTGATGTTCTTCCACATAATGTTTAAATTCTTCAAACACGGTAGGAATCGCACTCAAACGCTTATTTTCAGCCATTAACCGAATAAGATTTTGCCCATATTGATCCAATTGTTCGCCACAAATAGAAATTACTGTATCAGCTAATTTCTGTGCAGAAAGAGAACTACTTAAGTAAGCTTTTACCGTTTCATCTTCAGCTACGGCTGCAGCAAAACCTAACATTTCAGTCCATTTTTCAACCGCACTTTGTTCAATGGCAAAGTCGAATGCAGCTTTTGCATAAGGGCGAGCTATTGTAGTTAATTCTGACATAAGCTAAGCCTCTTATAACTCTGCAACTAATTTATCAATAATGTCATTGTTTGCCGCTTCATCAATAGAACGACCCACAATTTTCTCAGCACCCGCTACTGCTAATGAAGCCACTTTAACACGTAATTCTTCTTGAACACGTTTACGTTCTGCTTCTACTTCAGCATAACCTTGAGCAATAATTTTTGCTTTTAGTTCTTCAGCTTCTGCCTTCACTTCGTCTAACACTTCATTGCGACGTTTATTCGCAGCATCTAAAATTTCTTGAGCTTGTACTTTTGCAGATAGAAGTTCTTGTTCAACAAGATTTTTAGTATCTGCTTGCTCTTTTTTCGCTGCTTCAGCTGACGCTAAGGCGTTCGCAATTTGGCTTTGACGTGTTTCAATCGCATTAATAATTGGTGGCCAAACAAACTTCATGCAGAACCACACGAAAAGTGCGAATGCAATAAGTTGACCAATCAATGTTGCATTTAAATTCACAACGTCCTCCTTACTATGCTTGTTTTACGTTGATAAGCAAATAAGGTGATTAGTGTAATAAACCGATGAATGGGTTTGCGAAAATGAAAAGTAATGAAATACCAACAGCAATCATTGCAATCGCATCCAAAAGACCAGCCACGATAAACATTTTAGTTTGTAGGCTAGATGCTAATTCAGGTTGGCGAGCAGATGATTCTAAGAATTTACCACCTAAGATCGCAAAGCCGATTGCAGTACCTAATGCAGCAAATGCAAGAAGAATTGATGCACCAATGATTGTCGCTGTAATTACAGTTTCCATAATGTTCTCCAATAGATAGAAGTTAAGTTTAGCCCTAGAGCCGGTTAATAAAAATTAATGTTCTGCTTTGTTATAAGCAATACTTAAATAAACCACCGTTAACATCATAAAGATGAATGCTTGTAACGTAATAACCAAAATATGGAAAATAGCCCAAGCTAGGTGTAATGGGATTCCCAATGCTGCTATGGCCACATTTGCAGAGTACATCACAGCGATAAGAATAAAGATTAATTCCCCTGCATACATATTACCGAAAAGACGGAAAGCAAGAGAAATAGGTTTCGCTAATAAAGTTACAGTTTCAAGAATAAAGTTTACAGGAATAAACGCCCAATGATTAAAAGGGTGGAGTGTATATTCTTTAACTAAACCACCAAAACCTTTTGATTTAATTGTATAGAAAAGAATGAGGAAGAATACACAGATTGACATACCTAATGTTGCACTGATATCTGCTGTTGGTACTGCTCTTAAATAATGAATACCAAAAAGACCGGCAAATTGAGGAAGAAAATCAACTGGGATCAAGTCGATAGCATTCATAATGAATACCCAGCAGAAAATGGTTAAAGCAATTGGTGCTACCACATTACGCGGACCATGAAAGTTTTCTTTCACAATACCATCAACCCAACCTACAACAATTTCAACCAAACATTGCATTTTGCCTGGTACGCCTGTCGTAGCATTTTTTGCAACACGAGAAAAGATAAACAAGAAAATCACTGCCGATACAATTGAGAAAAAAAGCGTATCGAAGTGAACGTTCCAGAAACCATCACCTGTCTTCAAGAAAGACAAGTGGTGACTAATATATTCGGAAGTTGTTTGTCCAGACATAGTCAACCCTTTGTAGAAAAAATTAAGATCTATTTAACAAAAACGGAATAACATTATTCAACGCTAATGCCGTAAAAAAACCAACAAAAAACAAAATAAAATGTGAGATAGAAAGCCATTTAAAGGACACACCCACAAGCACAATCGTCAGCATAAATTTCAATGTTTCACCACGATAAAATGCCGTTAATTTTGTTGAGAAATCTTGTTTGCGAAAAAAAACAATATAAGCAAAAGCACAAAATGGCACAAAAGCACAGATAAATCCTAAACTAAAATCTACCGCACTTTCACCTTGCCAAAGCGCAACTAACGAACCAAAAACAACAAGACAAACTGATTCAATGATCATCGCTTTTTGATATCGATTTTTGGCCTGCGTTAAAACCTTAGACATTATCTTATTTTTTTAAAATACAAAAACTACCTAATTATACCCGTGCTACAAAGAGTTTCAACTTTTTAACCACTAAAAAATGTTAAACAAATCACACTTTTAAAAAATAATTAACAAAATAGCCGTAAAAAAAGTGTGTTTTATCGTAAAACGATTAAATGTCGTTCACCTACAAGCTCAGGGACATGTAAAGTTATCACGTCTTTTACTTCGAATTTTTTGTCTAATTCTTGAACTTCATCTTCGTGATAAATGCCTTTCAAGGCATAAAAATATCCATCTTTCTTTGGCAAATGATGACACCAATCTGTCATATCTTTTAACGAAGCAAATGCACGACTTAATACACCGTCGAATTTTTGTTCAGGTTGGTATTCTTCGACACGGCTAAGAACGGGTTCTACATTTGTTAGTCCTAACTCACGTACTGCATTTCGAATAAAGCTAATACGCTTACCTAAACTATCTAACAAGACAAATTGCTTGGTAGGATTAATAATAGCTAAAGGCAGGCCTGGCAAGCCTGGACCGGTTCCCACATCAATAAAATGCTCCCCTTGTAAATAAGGACTAACAACAATACTATCCAAGATATGTTTTACTAACATTTCTTGTGGATCACGTACAGAGGTTAAATTATAAGCCTTGTTCCATTTATTGAGTAATTGTACCAACTGAATCAGCTGATCTTTTTGTTGATCTGTTAATTGAATTTCTGCTTGAGCCAGTAAATTTTCGAGTTTTGCTTTCATTTTTCTATCTATCTTGTCTGTTTGTCATCATTCTACTTGAAAATGCCTAGCTTGAAACATTATTTCTTCTGGCTTGCCAAAATATTCCCTAAATTCGTTTCCAACCAGTCCACCAACTCAAACATCTTATTAGAAGCTTCTGTTCCAAATTCTGTTAATGTATAATCCACTTGCGGTGGCACGGTATTATAGGATTTACGAATTAACATACCATCAGCCTCCAATTCCTGCAGGGTTTTAGTCAACATACGTTCACTTATGCCATCAATCGCACGGCGAAGTTCACTAAAACGCTTGGTACCAGAATGCAAACTCACCAACACCAATGCGCCCCAACGGCTGGTTAAATGTTGCAAAATTTGGCGAGAAGGGCAAGTTGAAGCCAGAACATTCCCACGATTTAAATTTTTTTTCATTTTTAATTCCTTAAAAATCAATAAGTTAAAAATTATTTTTTAAAAATTCCAAAACTTACGTTTACGTAAGTACTTCTCAAAAGTAAGTATTAAAATATAATACGCCACATCAAGCGAACAATCAAATGTTCAAATATCATTTCAACTTAACGAGAAGGAAAACATCATGACAACTAAAACTATCGCAATTACTGGTGCAACAGGTCAATTTGGCGCAATCGCATTAGACTTATTAAAAGCAAAACAAGCAAACGTCATCGCGCTTGTACGCTCTCCAGAAAAAATTTCAGGTGTAGAAGCCCGCAAATTTGATTATTCAAAAACAGAAGGTCAAGTAGAAGCATTACAAGGCGTAGATACTTTAATTCTTGTTTCAAGTAGTGAAGTCGGTCAGCGTGCATTACAACACAACAACGTAATTGAATCAGCGAAAAAAGCGGGTGTGAAACATATTATCTATACCAGTTTACTCGGCGCAACAAACGATAATACCGTAAAATCCCTTGCCGGTGAGCACGTTGAAACTGAAGCCGCATTAAAAGCTTCGGGTATTACTTACACTATTTTACGCAATGGTTGGTACACCGAAAACTACACAGCTTCAATTCCGGCAGCATTAGCAAACAATGCTTTCTACGGTTCAGCAAAAAACGGTAAAATTTCGTCTGTACTTCGTGCAGAACTTGCTGAAGCAGCAGTAAACGTCGCATTAAGTGAAGGTCATGAAAACCAAACTTACGAACTTGCCGGATCAACCAGCTGGACATTAGCCGACCTTGCAGCAGAAATCAGCAAACAAACAGGTAAAGATATCCCTTACGTGGATATTCCTGCAGCAGATTATGCCGCAGCACTTGTACAAGCAGGATTAGATGAAGGATTTGCAGGCTTAATTGCACAATGGGATGTAGATGCATCAAACGGTGCATTATTCTCAGAAGACAAAACCCTTGAGAAATTGCTTGGTCGTCCAACAGCAGGATTGGATGTAGCAGTGAAACAAGCTCTCGCCCATTAATAAGGTTCTTTAAATTTAATCATAAAAAAGTGCGGTTAGTTTTAACCGCACTTTTCATTTTTAAACATTATTCGCCGCGTTTCAACATACCTTGTTTTTTCAAATTCACCAGAATAATTGAAATTGCCGCAGGAGTAATGCCTGAAATTCGGCTCGCTTGACCAATTGAAACTGGACGATGCTGTTCCAACTTCGCACGTACTTCATTAGATAAACCGGAAACTTTGCTGTAATCAAAGTTAGCCGGGATAGCTGTATTTTCGTGGCGTTTTTGTTTTTCAATTTCTTCTTGTTGATGCTCAATATAGCCTTGATACTTAATGGCAATTTCCACTTGTTCTACGGCTTCTCGGTCTTCCATTGCCGGTTTGTATGGCGTTAAAGAAGTCAAAATATCGTAAGTTATTTCCGGACGGCGTAATAAATCTTCACCGTTGGCTTCACGCACAAGTGGGCTGCCAAGCACTTTATTGGCTTCTTCTAAATATTCAGAACGCGGATGTAACCAAATACTGCGTAAGCGTTGGCGTTCCTGTTCAATATTTTCCATTTTTTGATTAAAGCGTGCCCAACGAGCCTCATCAATCAAACCTAATTCATGGGCAATTGGCGTTAAACGAATGTCCGCATTGTCTTCACGTAATAACAAACGGTATTCCGCACGAGAAGTGAATACACGATACGGTTCTTTGGTACCAAGCGTGCAAAGATCATCCACCAATACACCAGTATAAGATTGATCGCGACGTGGATACCATGCCTCTTTCTCTTGCACGTAAAGACCTGCATTAATCCCCGCCAATAAGCCTTGTGCCGCCGCTTCTTCATAACCGGTTGTACCGTTAATTTGACCCGCAAAGAATAAACCCGAAATTGATTTAGTTTCTAACGTTGGTTTTAAGTCACGTGGATCAAAATAATCGTATTCAATGGCATAACCTGGTTTAATAATGCGCGCTTTTTCCAAACCTTTCATGGAATTCACAATGCCCATTTGTACGTCAAACGGCAAACTAGTAGAGATCCCGTTTGGATACACTTCATTACTGGTTAAGCCTTCTGGTTCCAAATAAATTTGATGTGAATTACGATCCGCAAAACGCATCACTTTATCTTCAATAGATGGACAATAACGTGGACCGATCCCTTCTATCACACCAGTATACATTGGACTGCGATCCAAGTTATTACGGATCACTTCATGGGTTTGTTCATTAGTGTGAGTGATATAACAAGGAATTTGTTGAGGGTGATCATCCACTGAGCCCATAAAAGAGAATACCGGTAATACGGCATCACCATGTTGTTTAGCCAATATATCGAAATTGATCGTGCGTGCATCAATACGTGGTGGCGTACCTGTTTTTAAACGATCAACGCGTAAATTCAGATCACGTAAACGATGAGAAAGTGTAACAGATGCTGGATCACCAGCTCGGCCACCTTCATAATGTTCTAAACCAATATGGATCTTACCCGCTAAGAAAGTACCGGCTGTTAAAATCACCGATTTAGCACGAAATTTAAGTCCCATTTTGGTTTCCACACCACAAACGCGATCTTGCTCAATTAAAATATCGGTTACTTCTTGTTGGAAAATATCTAAATTAGGTTGATTTTCTAGTGCGATGCGTACGGCTTGACGATATAACACGCGGTCAGCTTGAGCTCGGGTTGCACGTACAGCAGGTCCTTTACTGCTATTTAAAGTACGAAATTGAATCCCCGCCTTATCTGCAGCATGCGCCATTAATCCGCCCATGGCATCCACTTCTTTCACTAAATGGCCTTTACCAATACCACCAATAGCGGGGTTACATGACATTTGTCCAAGGGTATCAACATTATGTGTCAATAATAGGGTTTTTAATCCCATGCGTGCCGGAGCCAATGCGGCTTCTGTACCGGCATGACCGCCACCAACAACGATCACATCATAATTTTCGGTGTAAAACATATATCTCTCTTCGTCTTCAATTTGATCTTCGATCTAAAAATAGGCGCTATTCTACTGAAAATTACGTGTGCTTGAAAGCAAGAATTCAATCTGTGATAAGAGAAGATCGAGAGGTAATAAAGATAAGATCTATTTATATATAAAGATCTTATTATTGTTACTATTAGGATCCTTTTACCTTGTGAATAAGATCCTTTTCCTTTTTTAAATAAAGAAGTTAGATCGTTTTAGACTGTGTTGAAATGTCGTCAGTTTGGAGGCTTTTTCTTGTGGATAACCTTTAATTTTATCCACAGTTAAAACAATCATCAGATTTACTCAGTGGAAAAGAACAAGTTTTTGACAGGTTTTATTAAAGTTATCCACAGGTGATTTTTTGGGATAATGGATAAAGAAAAAGCGATAACTCAAATTATCGCTTTATTATGACTAAAGTGCATTTATAAATTGTGGTAGCCAATCTTCAGCAAATTGCTCTTGATCATCAACATGTAAGACATCGATTTTTAAACTGTCGCAAATTTTGACCGCACTTTTTTCACTTAATTGTGTTTCAACTTTATTCACGGCATGACAGAATGTATCGTAATCTGAATTGCCTAAGCCTACAACGGCAAACCGGAGAGAAGATAAATCTTTATCTGATGCTGCAATTTGTTCAAAGAGTGGTTTTAAATTATCAGGCAATTCACCTGCGCCATGTGTTGAAGTGACAATTAACCAAATATTTTCATCAATCACATCATCAAGTTCTGGTCCGTGGAAAAGTGCGGTAGAAAAATTTTGTGTTTTTAACACATCTTCCAAATGCTCCGCCACATATTCAGCGCCGCCTAATGTGCTGCCTGAAATCACGCAAATATTCATATTGTTTCCTAATAAGAAAAAAGGCTTAGATTTTCTAAGCCTTTATAGTCATTATACGTTGTCGAATTTACCCAACAATGAACGAATGTGTTCTTGCCAGTTGCGGTGTTCATTTCTAAGTTGCTCGTTTTCATGTTGCAACGCTTCTACCGCTTGTTGAGATTGATTTTTTTGTTCTTTTAATTCTTCTACTTCAAGTTGAAGTAATTGAATGGTTTCTACTGCTTGTCTAATTTTTTCTTCAAGCTGATCTAAAATTTCTAAAGACATAGTGATTTCCTTTTTTAAAATAAGTCCGAAACGGCTTTATTCTACCCACTTAATCCTATTTTTAAAAGCCTCTTGTCAAAAATTATTATGCAAACGTTTGCTTAATGATAAAATAACGAGACTTTTTGCATTGGGAGAGAAAAATGAATCGTGCATTAGCTATTGAATTTTCAAGAGTAACCGAAGCAGCTGCATTAGCAGCTTATACTTGGCTTGGTCGTGGTAATAAAAATGCGGCAGATGAGGCGGCAGTCAAAGCCATGCGTTATATGCTGAATTTAATCCATATGGACGGTGAAATTGTGATTGGTGAAGGGGAAATTGACGAAGCACCAATGCTTTATATTGGCGAAAAAGTGGGCTCAGGTAATGGTGAACTCGTTTCTATTGCGGTTGATCCGATTGATGGCACAAGAATGACCGCAATGGGCCAATCAAATGCCATTTCAGTGTTGGCTGCTGGTGGTAAACGTACCTTTTTAAAAGCGCCTGATATGTATATGGAAAAATTGGTTGTTGGTCCTGAAGTAAAAGGCATGATTGATTTAAGTTTACCGATTGAACAAAACCTTCGCCGTGTGGCTTCTCGTTTAGGTAAATCCTTATCAGATTTAACCGTGATGGTGCTCGCTAAACCGCGCCATGATGAAGTGATTAAGCAAATGCATAATCTAGGTATTCGTGTGATGGCTATTCCAGATGGTGATGTTGCGGCTTCGGTTTTATGTTGCTTACCTGATGCTGAAGTGGATATGGTTTATGGCATTGGTGGTGCACCTGAAGGTGTGGCAGCTGCCGCTGCAATTCGAGCATTAGGTGGAGACATGCAAGCTCGCCTTATTCCACGTAATGAAGTGAAAGGAGATACAGAAGAAAATCGTAAAATTGCCGCTGAAGAAGTTCAACGTTGTGAAGCCTTAGGTGTGAAGGTCAATGAAATCTTAAAATTAGAAGATTTAGTGCGTGATGATAATCTTGTTTTTGCTGCAACGGGAATTACGCACGGTGAATTACTAAAAGGGATTTCTCGCCGTGGCAACTTGGCAACGACAGAAACCTTATTAATTCGTGGTAAATCACGCACCATTCGTAAAATCCAATCCATCCATTATCTTGATAGAAAAGATTCTGAAATCTATGAGATTTTAAGAAATTAGTGAAAATAAAAGAGCGGTCAAAATCTAATAAATTTTTTGACCGCTCTTTTTATTTCTTACAGCATTTTCTTCAATTGATACAGATAAGCTAAGGCTTGTTTTGGACTTAACTCATCTGGATCAAGCTGCTCAATGGCTTCACGTAAAGCATCCGGTTCCGCTTCAAAAGCCAATTCACCTTGATGTTGATTTAACGCTCTTAAATGTTGAATTTGTTGATCACCATTTTGTGCCGACAATTTTTCTAACTGATGTAATTTTTGCTTCGCCAGTTTAATCACGGATTGAGGCACACCAGCCAGCGCTGCAACAGCAAGACCATAACTTTTACTTGCTGCACCGTCTTGAACCGCGTGCATAAAGGCGATGGTATTGTTATGTTCTAACGCATCTAAATGAATATTGGTAATGCCTTCAATTTGTTCTGGCAGCGCGGTGAGTTCAAAATAATGGGTCGCAAATAACGTAAGTGAACGGGTTTTCTTCGCCAACCATTCAGCACAAGCCCAAGCTAAAGAAAGTCCATCATAAGTAGACGTCCCGCGTCCGATTTCATCAATAAGAACTAAACTTTGTGAAGTGGCTTGATGAAGAATATTCGCCATTTCTGTCATTTCTACCATAAATGTAGAACGGCCAGATGCTAAATCATCAGAGGCACCAATTCGAGTAAAAATACGATCAATTTGCCCGATAACCGCGCTATCAGCTGGCACAAAACTGCCTATATAGGCCATTAACGTAATTAAAGCTGTTTGACGCATATAGGTACTTTTACCACCCATATTTGGACCGGTAATAATCAGTAAATGACGTTGCTGATTGAGATTCACAGGATTGGCAATAAAGGGATCTTTTAAGACTTGTTCCACCACAGGGTGGCGACCATTTTCAATTTTTACGCCAATTTCATCACTAAATTGTGGTGCAACATAATTTAAGGTTTCTGCTCGTTCTGCGAGGTTAACTAACACATCCAATTCAGACAATGCCAAGCTGGCTAATTGTAATTGACCTAAATGTGGCAACAATAAATCAAATAATTCATCATAAAGTTGCTTTTCTAAAGCAAGCGCAGCCCCTTTTGATTTTAAAACCTTATCTTCATATTCTTTTAATTCAGGAATAATGTAGCGTTCGGCATTTTTTAAGGTTTGGCGACGAACATAATGAATCGGTGCTTTATGGGCTTGTCCTTGGCTAATTTGAATGTAATAACCATGCACCGCATTAAAGCCAATTTTTAAGGTATCAATACCTGTACTTTCTCGTTCGCGTTGTTCTAAATTTTCTAAATATTGTGTTGCGCCAGCGGAAAGGGTTCGCCATTCATCTAATTCGGCATTATAGCCTTCAGCAATGACTCCACCATCGCGAATTAATAACGGAGGAGTTTCAATAATTGCTTTTTGAAGTAGCTCGATTTGCGCGGAAAAATCATCAATTTGTGCAGAAAGTGCGGTTAAATTTGACAATGTTTTTGTGTGAATCAGTGATTTTATCGGTTCAATTTGTTCTAATGCGGTGCGTAAACGCGTGAGATCACGAGGACGTGCAGAACGCAGTGCTACACGCGCAAGAATACGTTCCATATCGCCCACTTGTTGCAAATAAGGCTGCAATTCGTGATACAAATCTTGCTCAATAATTTCACCAATGGTTTTTTGGCGTTTTAATAGAATGTCTGTTTGACGGATAGGTTGATGAATCCAACGTTTTAATAAACGGCTACCCATTGGCGTAACACATTTATCTAATACCGAAGCCAGCGTGTTTTCTGTGCCACCCGCAAGATTTTGAGTGAGTTCTAAATTTCGGCGTGTTGCAGCATCTAATTGAATATTATCGTTATTTTGAATAACACTAATGCTTTGAATATGTGGAAGAGAAGCACGTTGTGTTTCTTTTGCATATTGCAATAAACAGCCTGCTGCTGCCAAGCCAAGAGGTGATTTTTCTACACCAAATGCACATAAATCTTTCGTACCAAATTGACGATTAAGTTCTGAAATCGCGGTTCTAAGTTCAAATTCCCAAATTGGACGACGGCGTAGGCCTTTATAAGGTTCGATAATGGCCATTTCAGCAAAATCTTCACAATAAAGTAATTCTACAGGATTAATACGCTGTAATTCAGCTTGCAAGGCTTCTTTTGAATGAGGTTCACAAAGCTGAAAGCGTCCAGATGTCATGTCTAATGTGGCTAGACCAAATTTTTCTTTTTCCTGATAAACCGCCACAATTAAGTTATCTTGGCGTTCTGGTAAAAGTGCTTCATCACTTACCGTACCTGGCGTCACAATTCGTACAATTTTACGCTCAACCGGTCCTTTTGATGTGGCGGGATCACCCACTTGCTCACAAATGGCCACAGGTTCACCTAATTGCACTAATTTTGCTAAATAGCCCTCTACCGCATGATAAGGCACGCCCGCCATGGGAATGGGATTACCTGCTGATTGTCCACGTTTAGTTAAAGAAATATCTAACAATGCTGCCGCTTTTTTTGCATCATCATAAAAAAGCTCATAAAAATCCCCCATTCGATAAAATAACAAAATGTCAGGGTTTTCTGCTTTTAACTTGAGATATTGCTGCATCATCGGCGTATGTTGCTCGAAATTATCTTGTAAATTCATGATGTTATCCAGTTTAAATATTTAACTTTTTATCTAGCAAGTATAGGTTTTACGATAGAAGTTATGTGTTATTTTAATTTTCTACATCCACACTTAATACTTCATCTTCTGTTTTTAACAGTGTATAAACATCTTTTAGCATTTCATTATCAATGTTGTAGCATCGCACTTGTAAGCGAACTTCGCCACTTGCTTGGTCTTTTACCGAGATATTTTCAATGCGATAGTCATGTTTGAGTAATAAATCTGTGACTTTACTAATACCGTTCGCAGAACTCAGTTGAATAGCCAATCGAGTACGTTTTTTATAGGTTTTACGACGAACATAACGCTGCACAATCGGGCTGATACGGATGGCGATTAAAATCATTAAAGTGGCAATAATCGCATCAAAAATAAAACCAGCACCTGTTGCTACACCAATAGCCGCTGCTGCCCAAATAATGGCAGCAGTGGTTAAACCTGAAATAGCATCATTTTTCTTGTGTAAAATTACCCCTGCACCTAAGAAACCGATGCCACTGATTACTTGTGCGGCAAGTCGCATAGGGTCAGTTCGAATGTTATCTGAAACTTGCGCATAATGTTCTGCAGCTTGAATGGAGACAATCGTCAGTACACAAGTCGTCACCGCAATAATGGCACAGGTTTTGACCCCAACCGGTTTGTGTTTAAGTTCACGTTCTAAGCCAATAATCCCGCCAAGTACAAGTGCGAGTAGCATTTTCCCTAGGATAAGTAAATAAGCCGTCTGTTCAAGAGCGGTCGAAAAAAGAAAAGAATTTTCCATGTTAATAATGAATATGAGTAAATAAAAAACGGGCATTATTCTACCTGAAAAAAGGACTTTAATGGGCAAATTTACAATCAATTTACCTTTAATTTATCGCCTTTCGGCTTGAAATTGAGTAAAATCTAAAGTTTTGAAAGATGATGATAGCTGAGAATAAATTTATGCAAAAATCAACGCCGAATATTGGCTTTGTAAGTTTAGGTTGTCCTAAAAATTTAGTGGATTCCGAACGTATTCTGACTGAATTACGTACTGACGGGTATAACATTGTGCCAAGTTATGAAAATGTGGACTTGGTCATTGTGAATACTTGTGGCTTTATTGATAGTGCTGTACAGGAATCTCTAGAAGCTATTGGAGAGGCGTTGGAAGAAAACGGACGCGTGATTGTGACCGGCTGTTTAGGGGCGAAGGAAGATCAAATTCGCCAAGTTCACCCAAAAGTATTGGAAGTGAGCGGTCCGCACAGTTATGAAGCAGTCATGGCACAAGTACACAAGTACGTTCCAAAACCAGAGCATAATCCTTACACCAGTCTTGTACCAAAACAAGGGGTGAAATTAACACCTAAACACTATGCTTATTTGAAAATATCAGAAGGCTGTGATCACCGTTGTACATTCTGTATAATCCCTTCATTACGTGGGGATTTGGAAAGCCGCTCTATCACGCAAGTATTGGATGAAGCAAAACGTCTTGCTGATGCGGGTGTGAAAGAATTGTTGGTCGTTTCACAAGATACCTCTGCTTATGCGATGGATACACAACGTAAAGAAGGTGGCGTGAAAACGGCTTTCTGGAATGGTATGCCAATTAAAAATGACTTAATGACCTTGTGTAAACAGCTTGGAAAATTAGGCATTTGGGTACGTTTACACTACGTTTATCCTTATCCTCACGTGGATGATTTAATTCCATTAATGGCGGAAGGTTTATTATTGCCTTATTTGGATATTCCATTACAACATGCGAGTCCGAAAATTTTAAAAGCAATGAAAAGACCAGGAAAAATTGACCGCACTTTAGAGCGTATTAAGCAATGGCGTGAGATTTGTCCAGATTTAACTTTGCGTTCAACTTTTATCGTAGGTTTCCCGGGTGAAACAGAAGAAGACTTTCAAATGTTATTGGATTTCTTAAAAGAAGCACAACTTGATCGCGTGGGCTGTTTCAAATTTAGCCCAGTAGAAGGCGCACCTGCAACTGAAATGGCTGACCAAGTGCCTGAAGATGTAAAAGAAGAACGTTTCCACCGCTTTATGCAGTTACAACAAGAAATTTCGGCTGAACGATTAAAACAAAAAATTGGCCAAACGCTTGATGTCATTGTGGATGAAATTGATGACGAAGGTATTATCGGCCGTACAAAAGCCGATGCACCCGAAGTTGATGGCTTAGTTTATATTGAAAATCTAAGTGGCACGCCTGTGAAAGTGGGCGAATTTATTAAAGTAACCATTACTCATTCAGATGAATACGATCTGTGGGGAACCTGTTAATTATTAATCTTATTTATTTTTTACCAAAGGAATTAAAAAATGGCAGAAACACAAAAACAACCAAGTGTTATCCGTTTTGAACAAGAAGTTGCGGCAAAAAATTATGAAGCAGCTTGCGTAGAATTGCTCGATATTTTAAGCAAAATTGATACTAATTTTGGTGGCGTTGAAGGCATTGAAATTGATTATCCTAGTCAATTAAATGATGAATTAGTACAAGATAAAATTAAGCATTTTTGTACCCGTGTAGCGGTAGCAATGAGCGAGCTATTTTCTGATCCTCAATTAGATATTTCTGAAGGTGGTGCACAACGTTTCTTTACCTTGCAACGTTGGATTAATATGATTTTTGCATCATCACCATTTGTGAATGCGGATCATGTTTTACAAGCTTATAACCGCAATCCAGATAAAACCAATTTATCCGATTTCCATTTAGATAATACGAGATCATCATTAATTAAATTCTGTATTTTCTATCTGCCTGAATCTAATGTGAATGTTAATCTTGATGCTTTATGGAATTTAGATCCAGAGTTATGTGCATCCCTTTGTTTTGCATTGCAATCACCACGTTTTATCGGTACTGATCAATCGTTCTCTAAGCGTGGTACGCTTTTACAATGGTTCCCTGAAAAATTAGCGACAATTGAAAACTTAAATAATGTACCGAGTGCAATTTCACACGATGTGTATATGCATTGCAGCTACGATATTGCTGAAAATAAACATTGGGTGAAAAAAGCATTAAACCAAGTCATCCGTCGTCATTTATTGCAAGGTGGATGGACAGATCGCGATGTCACTAAATTAGGTGAGCGTAATGGCAAACCCGTCATGGTGGTGTTATTGGAGCATTTCCATTCATCTCATTCAATTTACCGTACGCATTCCACTTCAATGATTGCTGCACGTGAGCGTTTTCATTTAATTGGTGTGGGTAATGAAGCTGTAGATGCAGCAGGCCAAGCGGTGTTTGATGAATTCCATTTATTAAAAGGCGATAATATTTTTAGTAAATTGAATGAATTAAAAGAGATTTGTGAAAAAAATGGTGCAGCCGTTCTTTATATGCCAAGTATTGGGATGGATTTAACCACCATTTTTGCAAGTAACACGCGTCTTGCACCGGTTCAAGTGATTGCTTTAGGCCATCCAGCGACCACACATTCTGATTTTATTGAATATGTAATTGTAGAAGATGACTACGTTGGTTCTGAAAAATGCTTCAGTGAGCAATTATTGCGTTTACCAAAAGATGCTCTTCCTTATGTGCCTTCAGCGCTTGCACCGCAACACGTAGAATATCGCTTACGTGAAAATCCTGAAGTGGTGAATATTGGTATTGCTTCAACTACAATGAAGCTTAACCCATATTTCTTGGCGGCATTAAAGGCTATTCGTGATCGTGCGAATGTTAAAGTTCATTTCCACTTTGCTTTAGGTCAATCCAGTGGTGTGACCCATCCTTATGTTGAGCGTTTTATTAAATCTTATTTAGGCAATGATGCGACAGCTCATCCACACGCGCCTTATGATCAATATCTTCGTATTTTGCATAACTGCGATATGATGGTAAACCCATTCCCATTCGGGAATACGAATGGCATTATTGATATGGTGACATTAGGTTTAGTGGGCATATGTAAAACCGGTGCAGAAGTTCACGAACATATTGATGAAGGGTTATTCAAACGTTTAGGTTTACCGGAATGGTTAATTGCAAATACGGTAGATGAATATGTTGAACGTGCAATTCGTTTAGCAGAAAACCATCAAGAACGTTTAGAACTTCGCCGTCATATCATTGAAAATAACGGCTTACAAACCTTATTTACAGGCGATCCAAGCCCAATGGGTAAAGTGTTACTTGAAAAATTTGAGGAATGGAAAGCAGCAAATTTAGCTGAAAAGCCAAAGAAAAAAGCGACTAAATCCGCAACGACAAAAGAGAAGACTACAAAGTCTACCACGACAAAGAAAAGTGCGGTCAAATCTGAAGGTAAATCTGAGCCGAAAAAAACGGTAAAGAAAACCACGAAAAAAGCAGATAAATAATCAATAAATCCCCGAAAGGGGATTTTTTATTGAGAAAAATTAAACAAAGCCTCATTTTTTCTAAAAAAGCTTGATTTTGTGGCGTAAAGCCTGTAATTAATAGACCCGTTCAACACAACATAAAATAAGGAAAAACTCATGAAAAACGTCGGTTTTATCGGTTGGCGCGGAATGGTCGGTTCCGTATTAATGGATCGTATGGTGCAAGAGCAAGATTTTGCCAATATTAATCCAGTTTTCTTCACCACTTCTCAAGCAGGTCAAAAAGCCCCTGTATTCGCAGGCAAAGAGGCGGGTGAACTTAAAAGTGCATTCGACATTGAAGAACTTAAAAAATTAGACATTATCGTGACCTGTCAAGGTGGCGACTATACCAATGAAGTTTATCCAAAATTAAAAGCAACAGGTTGGGACGGATATTGGGTTGATGCAGCTTCTGCACTACGTATGAAAGATGATGCAATTATCGTGCTTGATCCTGTAAACCAACACGTGATTTCTGAAGGTTTGAAAAAAGGCATTAAAACTTTCGTGGGTGGTAACTGTACCGTGAGCTTAATGCTTATGGCTATCGGTGGTTTATTTGAGAAAGATTTAGTGGAATGGGTATCTGTCGCAACTTACCAAGCGGCTTCAGGTGCAGGCGCAAAAAATATGCGTGAATTGCTTTCACAAATGGGTTTATTAGAACAAGCGGTTTCAAGTGAATTAAAAGACCCTGCTTCATCTATTTTAGATATTGAACGTAAAGTGACAGCAGAAATGCGTTCTGATAGCTTCCCAACGGATAACTTTGGTGCGGCATTAGGTGGTAGCTTAATCCCTTGGATTGACAAACTTCTCCCAGAAACAGGACAAACTAAAGAAGAATGGAAAGGCTATGCAGAAACCAACAAAATCTTAGGTTTAAGCGACAATCCAATTCCTGTGGATGGTTTATGCGTACGTATCGGTGCATTACGTTGCCACAGCCAAGCATTCACCATCAAACTGAAAAAAGACTTACCATTAGAAGAAATTGAACAAATTTTAGCGTCTCACAACGAATGGGTGAAAGTGATTCCAAACGACAAAGAAATCACATTACGTGAATTAACCCCAGCTAAAGTAACAGGTACATTAAGCGTACCAGTTGGTCGTTTACGTAAATTGGCAATGGGTCCGGAATACTTGGCGGCATTCACTGTGGGTGACCAATTATTATGGGGTGCTGCAGAGCCAGTTCGCCGTATCTTAAAACAATTGGTGGCATAAGTTTACTTTCACTACAAAGGGCGTATTTACTACGCCCTTTTCATTACTAAAAAAGATAATATGCTACGATCTATCTTTGTTTTTATTACAATTTCTTTAATGACATTTGTTTTGCAATATTGGTTTGTCTCACGCCTTGGTTATCCTGAAACCTTTGTAACAACATGCCAAAATTACACGGGTGAATTTTTGTATGAAGCGCGTTGTGAATATACGTTTAATATATTATTTACAACGATAACTGTTGCGTTTTTAGCATTATTTCCTTTTATTTTTTCTCAGAAATTATCTTACTTTATTATCGGTTGTTTGTGGCTTGGGCTTTTATGGCTATTGGGTTCAGTTTTTATCACCTTTGATAGTACTGATTTAGGAAATACACTTGAGCTTTCAAGCTTATTTCACTATGCTTGGATCGAATTAAAAATACCTTATATCATCATATCTGTTATTACTATCCCTACACTATTTTTTGTTAAAAAATTATGATCAGAGAACCTCATTTTCATCAATTTGCTCTTGCAGAGTTATTGCCTTTTTTTGAGCAATTTCCGACGCAATATCTTTCTGGTGAACGAAATATCAAATTAGCTTATCGTCATTTGGTTCAGCCTGAAAGTGCGGTCAGAAAATTGATGATTTTGGTGAATGGTCGAGCAGAAAATATGCTGAAATGGACTGAGTTGGCTTATGATTTTTATCAACAAGGTTATGATGTTTTGCTTTTCGATCACCGAGGACAAGGCTATTCACAGCGTATTATTCCTCAAAAAGGGCATTTAGATGAGTTTCGTTTTTATACCGATGATATGGCAAAAATCATTGAAAAAACGACCGCACTTTATGCTTATCAAGCGCAATATATTCTCGCACATTCCCTCGGCGCTTTAATTTCCACCTATTATCTGGCCAATTACGATCATCAGATTAAAAAGTCTGTACTTTCTTCGCCTTTCTTTGGTGTTCCCATGAAACATCCGTTACGAGATGAAGTTATCATTGCAACGATGATGGCATTTGGCCAAGGTCATCGCTATGTTTTTGGTAAAGGACATTACAAACCGGTAGATTTAAACCTTAATGAACTTAGTCATTCTAAAACGCGAATGAAATGGATGAACCGAGTTAATCGAAAACGCGCTGCTATTCACTTAGGCGGCCCGACTTTCCGTTGGGTACATTTGTGTTTAAATGCAATAAAAGCGCTTCCTAAAATCATTCCAAGAGTGGAAACACCTGTGCTTATTTTACAAGCGGAAAAGGAAAAAATTGTAGATAACAAAAATCTTGAAAAATTGACTGCACTTTTTCCGCATGCAGAATCCATGCTTGTACCTCAAGCAAAACATGAAATTCTTTTTGAAAAAGATAACGTGAGAAAAGCCGTGCTTGAACGCGTGAATCAATTTCTTCATTCTTAAAAAAACCTAAAAAACGACCGCACTTTGATTTGTATCTCAAAAGTGCGGTCATTTTTATCTGTATTTTGGCTTAATCATCCCAGTCGTCATCCCAATCACGGTGTTTTCTATGGTGGTGATGTCTTTTATGTTTTTTATGATGGCGATATTCTCTGTCATCGTAGTCTCCGCCTTTGTTCACTTGACTACCAATTACACCACCTAATGCTGCGCCGCCGAGTGTTGTGGCAATATCACCACCTAATAAACCACCGGCTACGCCACCGATTGCTGCACCTGTTGCAGTATGACGTTGTTGTCTGTCCATTTCACAAGCGGTTAAGCTTCCTGCTAATGCAACAATCACTAACCCTTTCATCAATTTAGATTTCATAAATCTACTCCTTTATTTTTGTCGGGATTGCTTGCCTAAGCACTTATGCAATCCGGCGTGTAAAAGCATTCCTTTTACGATTGCTTTGACTATGAGGAAAATTAGTTAGTTCAAATGGCTTGTTCAATTGGTTTAAGAATGAGCAATTTTTGGTATGATTGTTGAGAGGTTTAATAGGTGATTAAACTAGATTTGTGAAATCCATTTCACTAATTGAAGTTAAGGATTAATAATGTTTGGTATTTTCTTTAAAGATAAAGGCGTGTCCATTAATAATGAAAATGGAATGCATGTTTTGGCCTCGATCTCTTTGGGTGAATATGTAGAAGAATTGCATATTCCAATAGACTACTGGGGTATTGAAGAATATAAAAAGAGCTGGGCTACATCCATAGCTGATGGGATAGAAAAAAAGAAACATTCAGTGCTTATTACATCTATGCATGAGCCAGAATCTTTAAATTTTATTTCTGTATGGATTATTTATTATGATGGGGAACTTTCTTATGTTCAAAATAAGATAATATTTGTAGATGATTTCCCAGAGTTTGATACATTTAAAATCAATGAATATGTAAATAAGCGAGAGATCTTTAATGAAGATGGTTTTAAGATATCTGAATGGATAGTAAAAACAAAAGATGTAATTGATTTTTATGATAGCATTATCGGTTTAATTTGACTAATTGATTCTAATAATTTTGGGATAAGTAATGAGGTCAATTGAAGGTAATAAAAAGGATTTTGGAATTTATTGGAGTGAGAGTTTTTCAATTGATGATTATGTGTACGGTAATATTAAAATAAGAATAGGTGACAGGTTATATCCTGAAAATAATGATTCTTATGATAATTATACCTTATGTACAGTATTTTTTAATTTAAAAGACTCATTTATTAATAAATACTATCATGGCGGTTGTACAAATGAAGATTTTGGTGAAACTGAATTTAATGCCATGAAATGGCATAATGGAGAATTACCTAATGTTTTTCTAATTGATACAACAGAGTTGGGTGGTTATGAAAATATAAATACACTTTATTTATGTATGGCATATTCAGGGGATACTGAGCGCTTATTTTATAGTGTAGATAATGGAGATTCTTTCAGTGAGATTAGATATCCTAAAGGTACTATTGAGAGAGTGATATATCAATTACCTACATATTAGAATAGAAATATATGGGGTTAGAAGTATATCTAATCATTTAAGTTTTTAATATTAAGTTATCTCTAGATTTTAAACTATTTAAAAATTCTAGATTTAAGGTGTTTAATATAAATTGCGGTCAATTTAAAAGAGTTTTAAAACCTCTCAAAAATTGACCGCACTTTTGTATTTTTGATGCTTCTTCTACCGAAATATCCCCCTCTCATAGCAATCCCGCCTGTAATACCATTCCTATGTCCACTTGTTCTATTGAGAAAGCTGGTTAGTCCAACTCGCTTGTTTACTTGCTCTAAAAATTAGTATGTTTATGATATTTTGATATAAAATTATCAAATAAAAATATTTTTGCATAAATTTGATAAAATTTTATCGATTTGTGACTTTGATCACAGTAATGCAGAAAAAAATTCAGTATTATGCACGCAACTCGATGATAGATGTTTTTTAATAGCGGGTTAATAATCATTTGGACTTTAAACCTAATCATAATAGGAGATTCATTATGGCATACTATCCAGCAGAACCGTTCCGTATTAAAAGTGTTGAACCAGTTTCAATCCTACCAAAAGCAGAACGTGAAAAAGCAATGAAAGAAGCAGGTTTCAATACCTTCTTACTTGATTCAGAAGATGTTTACATTGACCTTTTAACTGATAGCGGCACTAACGCGATGAGTGACCGTCAATGGGCTGGTATTATGATGGGTGATGAAGCTTATGCAGGTAGCCGCAACTTCTATCATTTACAAGAAACTGTTCAAGATTTATTTGGCTTCAAATATATTGTGCCAACTCACCAAGGACGTGGTGCAGAAAACATTCTTTCTCGTATCGCGATTAAACCAGGTCAATACGTACCAGGTAATATGTATTTCACCACTACACGTTTCCACCAAGAAGCAAATGGCGGTATTTTCTACGATATCATTCGTGATGAAGCGCATGATGCAACATTAGATATCCCATTCAAAGGTAATATTGATGTTAAAAAATTAGAAAATTTAATTAATGAAAAAGGTGCTGAAAATATTGCTTATGTGTGCTTAGCGGTAACTGTAAACTTAGCAGGTGGTCAACCAGTTTCTATCGCAAATATGAAAGCCGTTCGTGAATTAACAGCGAAACATGGCATTAAAGTATTCTATGATGCAACACGTTGTATTGAAAACGCATACTTTATTAAAGAGCAAGAAGAAGGTTATCAAGATCGCTCAATCAAATCTATCGTTCAAGAAATGTTCAGCTACGCAGATGGCTGTACAATGAGTGGTAAAAAAGACTGCTTAACCAATATCGGTGGTTTCTTATGTATGAATGATGAAGAATTGTTCATGAAATCTAAAGAGTTGGTTGTAGTATTCGAAGGTATGCCATCTTACGGTGGTATGGCTGGTCGCGATATGGAAGCGATGGCAATTGGTTTGAAAGAAGCAACTCAAGAAGAATACATTGAACACCGTGTTAAACAAGTACGTTACCTCGGTGAAAAATTAAAAGCAGCGGGCGTACCGATTGTTGAGCCAATTGGTGGTCACGCAGTGTTCTTAGATGCTCGTCGTTTCTGTCCACACTTGAAACAAGAAGAAGACTTCCCAGCGCAAGCATTAGCAGCAGCAATTTATGTTGAGTGCGGTGTACGTACAATGGAACGTGGTATTATTTCAGCTGGTCGTGATATCAAAACTGGCGAAAACCACCATCCAAAACTTGAGACAGTACGTATTACTATCCCACGTCGTGTTTACACCTATGCACACATGGATTTAGTTGCTGATGGTATTATCCACTTATTCAAACATAAAGAGGATATTAAAGGGCTTCGTTTCGTGTATGAACCAAAACAATTACGTTTCTTCACTGCACGCTTTGAACAAAAATAGGCCTACTAGCCCTTACTTCGGCAACGAGGTAAGGGCTTTTTGTATCTAAAACATTTGGTTAATGAGAAAAATGCGAAAACATTCTAATGACATTGTAGTTTGATGTATTGTCAAGTAAGGAAGTGACTAGCCTTTCTACGATAATCGGAAAGGAGAAAACTCATGAATAAAACATTGGGAAGTACCTTAATTACCTCAGGGACGATGATTGGCGCAGGGATGCTTGCTATGCCTCTCACATCTGCTGGAATAGGTTTTACGTTTACAGTCGTTCTACTTATTCTTTTATGGATCCTACTCACTTATAGTGCATTATTATTTGTTGAGGTTTATCAAACCGCTGAACATGATGTCGGCATTGGTACACTTGCTGCACAATATTTTGGCCGACCAGGACGAATTGTCGCAACCAGCGTATTAATGATTTTCCTTTATGCATTGCTTTCCGCCTATGTGACCGGTGGTGGTGCAATTCTTGCTTCAACTTTACCTGATTTTGCTGCTCCTGATTTGAAAATGAAAGGTTCTATCCTTGCATTTACAATCTTATTTGGTGTTTTCGTGGCAATTGGTACAAGCTTTGTGGATGCGCTAAATCGCTTTTTATTTATTGCGATGATTGCCGCTTTATTTATCGTACTTGGATTGATGATCCCAGAAATTAAAATCGATAACTTAATGGCCATGCCAATTGATAAAGCCTTATTAATTTCAGCTAGCCCAGTTTTCTTTACCGCTTTTGGTTTCCATGGTTCGATCCCTTGCTTAAATAAATACTTAGAAGGTGATGTAAAAGCCTTAAGATTTTCGATTATTGTGGGCTCTGCAATCACATTAGTGGGTTATGTCTTATGGCAATTTTCAACTCATGGTGTATTAAGCCAAACTCGCTTCTTAGAAATCCTTAATCAAGATCCAACATTAAATGGATTGATTGAAGCGGTTCGTGTGATTACAGGCAGTACCATTATTGCTGCTATCGTGAAAATCTTCTCTGCCTTAGCACTGATTACCTCGTTCTTAGGGGTGGCACTCGGTTTATTAGAATGTATTGACGACTTGTTAAAACGTGTATTCAATTTTTCTGCAAACCGTTTAAGTTTAGGTTTCTTAACGTTCCTTCCGCCATTGCTCTTTGCATTCTTCTACCCAGAAGGCTTCATCCTTGCATTAGGTTATGCAGGACAAATGTTTGCTTTCTATGCAGTGGTATTGCCGGCAGCATTGGTTTGGAAAGCTCGTCATCAACATCCAAACTTACCTTATCGTGTGCCAGGTGGTTCAGGGGTTCTACTCTTTGCCTCAATTTTAGGGACAATTATTGTGTGTATCCCATTCCTAATTAAATTAGGTGTATTGCCTCCAGTAGTGGGTTAATAACACGGATTAAAATAAAAAGTGCGGTTAAAAATCAGTATGTTTTTAACCGCACTTTTTATTGATATAAGACCATAAAGAATAGATTAAATATTGTTGCTTTTATCTAAATAAGATTTATTTTTTAATAATTTTCCTTCTTTACTAAAAAACAACTCAATATAAAAATCACGTCTATTACCTAAGTAACCATCCCCTTTTTTATAGTGTGCAAACAGTTTATTATCTTTTTCTAAAATTTCAAACTGGTCCGAAATTAAATCGCTTATTTCTTTCTTATCCATTCCTGAATGAAGGTATTTGGAGACAATATGACTAACATCCGCACGTTGACTTGCAATGTCAGTAATACGGGTTTTAAAAACCTCATCTAGCATTAAGTTTAAATCTGTTGCATTACTTTTTCTGTCTGAAACTGAAGATTGAAACCCAGAATGATTCTTATGGCTACTTGCTTCGCAGCCAATTGAAACTAGGGAAAGTAGAGCAAGGGATATTGTGAGTAATTTTTTCATGTTAAGTACCTTTTATATTTCTTGGGTTTCAGTTTTCAGTATCTTCTATAATTTGATGTTCAATAGCTAATGAATCCATTCCTTTTTTAGGTGAAATAACAATATGATAAATGCGTTTTGCTCGACCACTTCCTGAGCTATGTCCAGTAAGTTTCGTTCTAATATATCCTGAATACTCGCAAATTTCTTTTCCTGCTTCACAAGTCATGCCCATTTGGGAAACCGCTTTTTTGATGCTATCAGCACGATTATCACCATCTAAATGAGCATAAATCAATTTGCTTAGCACTTCTTTTTCCGGCTCATTAGGAAATCTTTTCGTAATATATTCTTTAATTTCCCCTTGGGGTAAATTATCGTAATTAACGGTCATTCTGGGAAAACCTAAATCACAAGCTGTTAAAAGAAGAGATACCCCTAAAATAATGATACCTTTTTGCATATTAAAATACCTTTAATTGATAGTAACTCAAGGCATTATAGCAATAAAAATTTATTTTCCGATAATAAATCATTCTATTATTTTGGGTAATTACAGAGGAAAATTATAGTGTTCTAAATAACATGGAAAGAACATAAAGAATGTGGTAGGTAGGGTGTGAAACGTTGCTTCATACACATTTTTAGCATAATTAGGCAGTTATTCTAACGCTATACTTTCTCTTTGATCGCTTTGAGATAGCGATATACGCTAGGTTCTGAGATTTTTAAATATTTAGCGACCATCGGGATGGCGCCTTTGATATTGAAAATACCCTTATCAAATAAGACTTGAACGGCGTTTTCCCGCTGTCTTAAGCTGAGTGGTTTATCGGAATGTAATAGGGTGAAATCAAGGTATTCACAAAGGATATCTTCGATAGAGTTTTCGAGTTTTTCTTTATTAATTATTTCGGCTTCTTCCACTTCGGCAAAGGCTGCATCAATACCTAAAATATTGACGAAGTTTCCGAGATTCTCCAGTGAAATCAATTTCGTCATCACATCAACCAACTCAGAGGTATCATGATTAATACAAAGGATGCCTTCTAATTTATCCCCGTTTTTAATGAAATAAGTTGCACCTCGAATGACCTTTTCAGAATCTGCCACGGCTTTGTAGTTAAAGATAAAATCTTTATCTAAATATACTTTATCTTGCAACAAACTAGAACCAAAAGAACTAAGTGGAGAGGAAAGTGTTCTCCCACTGACGTGGCTATTCGCAATGGCTTCCATATGAGCCTTCTTTTTATCAAAAGAATGAAATACGACTTCGTATTTAGGGCCTAGAACACTTCCCAAAAAATGGGTTAGACCAATAAAATATTTCTTTTGTACATTGTTCATATCGAGCCAATCTCATTAATTACCATTTGCTTGTTGTGGCTATTTTATAGCACTTATTTTTTATAGCAAATACATTGTAAAAAATGACAGGTTATTTATGGCATTTTGCTTTAGGTGAATCTTATAATGCATAGTAGGATGGGTTAGACAATACTTCTGTGGTATTCTTTGGGGTTGGGATTTGTATCTTTAAGACATTTCAAGTGAGCCTTGTAAGAAATGCTAAAGATTCTATCCTCATTATTAAGGATTGTTACATATGAGATGATTACTAAAGTACATGATGAATTAAAATAAAAGGAGAAGTAGACATGAGATATTTATTACTTATTTTAAAGAGATCTTTTTTGATGACTATCATTCTACAACTTATTTTTTATATAAATGCATGGTTTATTAAGGGAAGTGTTGATCAGATTGATTTTTTTGTAAGTAAAGAGCATTTATTCTTTAGTTTAAAGATATGGCTTTCTCTATTTGTTTTATTTTTATTAATATATTATTTAGGTAATAATAAATATTAATGACTTACTGATTATGCAAGAATGAGATGATTAAGGTGTGACAATGTTTTATTTATTAGAAGAATATGAAGATGAATTGTTATGGTCTGGAGATATATTTAGAGTTTTTATCCAGAATAAGGGTGAGAATTATTACACAGATCGAGTTGTGGACTTTATTATCTTTGAAACAGAGGATGTTGATAGACCGCTTGGGTTGTTATCTATATCTGGTTATAAGGCTGAAAAAATAGCGTTTATCTTTCCTAAAGAAGCTTTTAAAAAAGACGCGATTTATTCTTTAGATAAGAATTGGATAGAAAAAAATATATATGATTATTTATATCTACACAAAGAGTGTGACAAAGTTTTTATATCAAAAAATGATTCAATACTTCCATTCTAATGTCTAGATTAAACTTACATAAAATAAATCGTTGGATATAAAGTGCGGTCAATTTTCAAAGCGTTTTTAAACCTCTCAAAAATTGACCGCACTTTTGTATTTTCAACGATGCTTATGTTAAGCAAACCTTATAATTTCACATCCAACTTCGCGTAAGCACGTTCTACTTTTTCTAATGCTTTTTCTACGGAAATATCTCGGGCGAGTAAGACACCTAAACGGCGATGGCCATTGACTTCGCCTTTGCCGAAAATGCGAATATTGGTGTTTGGTTCAGCCAATACTTCGGCGATATTGCCAAATTGCACGTTTTTCGATTGACCTTCTACCACAATGGCTTTGGAAGCCGATGGGCTAATTAAGGTGATTTCTGGAATAGGTAAGCCTAAAATTGCACGGGCGTGTAAGGCAAATTCAGATAATTCTTGAGAAATTAGCGTGACCATACCGGTATCATGTGGGCGAGGGGATACTTCATTGAAGATAACCTCATCACCACACACAAACATTTCCACCCCGAAAATACCACGACCACCTAATGCAGTGGTGATTTTCTCTGCGACATCTTGTGCTTTTTTCAACGCTACATCAGACATGGCTTGTGGTTGCCAAGATTCGCGATAGTCACCATCTTCTTGACGATGGCCAATTGGCGCTAAGAAGCTGGTGCCATTGATGTGGCGAACGGTGAGTAAGGTGATTTCATAATCGAATTTAACAAACCCTTCTACAATCACGCGTCCTGCGCCTGCACGGCCACCTTGTTGCGCATAATCCCAAGCTTTTTGTAAGTCGTCTTTGGATTTTAAAATACTTTGGCCGTGGCCAGAAGAGGACATAATCGGTTTCACCACGCAAGGAATACCGATTTTTTCAACTGCACTTTGGAAGTCAGCAAAGTTATCGACAAATTGATAAGGTGAGGTTGGCAATTTAAGCTCTTCTGCTGCTAAGCGACGAATGCCTTCGCGATTCATGGTGAGCTTAGTAGCTTTGGCGGTAGGAACAACATTAAAACCCACTTGTTCTAATTCCACTAGCGTATCCGTCGCGATGGCTTCCACTTCCGGCACGATGTAATCTGGGCGCTCTTTTTCCACTAAGGCTTTGAGTGCGACACCATCTAGCATGGAAATCGTATAAGCACGATGTGCCACTTGTTGTGCTGGGGCGTTTTCATAACGATCGACGGCAATCACTTCCACGCCTAAACGTTGTAATTCAATCACCACCTCTTTGCCCAGTTCACCAGAGCCAAGCATCATCACTTTAATAGCATTCGGGGTTAATGCTGTACCTAGGGTTGTCATGTTGTGTCCTTATTTTAAGAAAGATTCATCAAGTGCTAAATCGTCATTTTTATTAATCCCCACACCGCGAGCAATCACATTTTTAGCAATATCATGTGCTTCTTCTAAAGAATGTTCGGTGTAAGTCCCACATTGGTATTCGTTTAATTCAGGAATTTGGTTTTGATCTTGCACGGTTAAAATATCTTTCATGGAAGCTAACCATGCATCAGCCACTTGTTGCTCGTTTGGTGTGCCA